>DATIPL010000174.1:0-1562 GCA_035471965.1 Gammaproteobacteria bacterium | reverse complement strand
GGCCGATGCGAATGTCGGTAAACATCAAGCGGGCCAAGGGCCGGGCGGGGTTCTCGAACAATTCCCATTTG
Organism: Gammaproteobacteria bacterium; assembly: GCA_035471965.1. Taxonomy (GTDB): domain Bacteria; phylum Pseudomonadota; class Gammaproteobacteria; order HK1; family HK1; genus CAMYJH01. The sequence continues at coordinate 1,491 of DATIPL010000174.1, read as the reverse complement.
AGTAGCAGGCCGGAGGGCTCCTCCAGCCAGAGGGTATAGCCGTAGCGGTAATCGTCACGGGGGACGATGCTGAGCTCCCGCCCGAGCCGGCCCGCCAGCGGCTCCATGCCGCCCAGGCTGATGTCGTAATAGTCGGTGGCCTTCTCGACCGCCCCCGCGGTGACTTCGGGAAAATAGCTGCGGTTGAAGGCTGGGTCGCGAACCACCGCGCGGCTGTCTTTGGCGACCCAGCTTACGCCACCGGCGTCGCGCCACAATTCGCGTTGCGGCCCGGTTTCGGCAACCAGCCGCTCGTGTATTCCGTCTTCATCCACCACGTGAGTGATGCGCATTGTCTCCACCAGTGAGCCCTGCACATAGACGAAGGTACCCTGGTAGGTCAGCTGGCTCATGGCCATCGACATCTGATTGAGCCGCTCGATCGCCTCTTGCTGGCCGGAATTGTCCTGGGCTGAGAGGCCGCCGAGAAACAGGCTGGTGAACAGCAGCGCCGCCGCCCGCAGCCCAAAACACCGTTTCGACCCCGGCGGGATCACTGGCTGTTTCGATCGTCTGCCTGCTCGGAGGGCGCTTGGGCTTCGGCCTCTGCCGGCGGCTGCGTGGCCGACTTGGATATGACAATGGGGACGAAGGAAATGAAGCCGTTGCCACCGGAAGCTCCTGCAACCTGGTAGTGCCGCAGCAGGTAGGAGTTCATTTTGCGGGCTGCCCGCTCGTCGCCGCCGTTAAAATTGACCTGCCGCGAAACCGGGCCGGGCGAATTGATGTTCGGGCTTGTGAAGGGGGTCGATCCGGTGACGGAGGCCTGTTGCGCGTCAATGAGGTCCGGGCCGGACAGATTGGGCGCCACTGCGACGACGGCCATTGCCGCCACGGTTGCCGCCACGGCGAAGCCCGCGACGGGGCGCAGCCAGCGGCGTCCGCCAGCGTTTGCGGCGCTCCCTCGTTCGGCGCCTGCGCCGAATCCGTCGATGGCTTCGCGCACCCGCGTGCTGAGCGCGCCGTCCGCGAAACTGCGGTCCTGGTAGCGCATGCAGTCACGGATCAGGTGGTATCGGGCCCAGGTGCCGCGCAGTTCGGTGCTGGCTTCCAGACGCCTCAGGATGAAGCGGCCGGTTTCCCCGCCCAATTCACCGTCCATAAGCTGGGAAAGATGTTCTTTTGGTTCAGTGTTCATCATGGTGCCTTGTTTCATTGACCCTCGATCAGGGGCCGAAGTTTCTCGTCGATCGCTTCACGCGCCCTGAAAATGCGTGAGCGAACCGTGCCTATTGGACATTCCATCGTCGTCGCGATGTCTTCGTAACTCATGCCTTCGATCTCGCGCAGCATGATCGCGGTGCGAAGGTCTTCGGGCAGTTCGGAAATGGTCTTGAACACCGTGGCCTTGATCTCGTCCCGCATCATTTCGTTTTCGGGGGTTCCCCTTTCCTTGAGGCGGCTCTCGATGTCGTACTGCTCGGCGTCCGCTGCATCGATGTCGGATGCAGG
>DATIPL010000173.1:0-1699 GCA_035471965.1 Gammaproteobacteria bacterium | reverse complement strand
GGCACCCCTTTCAGTGGAACGATGTCTTCGTAGATCTCCCGAGGGGTACAGCCATCCAGACCTTGATGCGGGCGGTGGTCGTTGAACCAGGAAATGTATGCCGACAACTCCTTCCTCATCGCTTCGAGGCGGAGCGGGATGATCAGGCGTCGCAGCCACTCGTCCTTGAGCGACTTGATGAACCGCTCAATCACCGCGATGCTTCCGTATTGGTGGGCGGCACCGTATCGCGGACGGATCCTCCTTCGTTTGCACCATGCCTCGAGGCCCACGCTGGTGAACTGCACACCTTTGTCGCAAACGACGTACTTCGGGCTAGCCTTCACTCGGCGGCTGACGCCGTCGAGGAAAGCACGCACCTCCAGGGAGGTAGGTTGCTTCTTGAACACCGCGGAACTAAGCACCGAGCGTGAGTAGTGATCCACAGCGCAGGCAATCCACCAGCAGAATGGCCATACCTGCGGCAACGAGAGCGGGAACCAAGGTGTCCAGAAACCTGAAGCCGTCGGGGCAACTGTGAGATCAACATGCCAAACATGATTCGGTCGCTTGGCCGTCACGGCCCGGCCTTGATTCCTTCGCTCTCCTGCCGATGTGGCTTCGGTCTCCGTGGGAGGCAGGGTGTCGAAGCCGCGGTCTTTCAGCATGCGCCTGACGGTGCTTGAGCTCAGGCGGAGCCCGGCACGCGTCAACGTCTGAGCGATGCGTCTTCGTCCCATAGACGGGAAAAGCGTCTTGAGCCGGCGAACTACGTAACGCACGAGATCCGGGAACTTTTTGACAGGTTCAGGTACCTGCACGAGCGGTCTTGGCCTCGATTCGTCGATCCGTTTCGTCCACGAGGCGATTGTCGTCGGCTTCACGAGGAAGCGTCTTGCCGTCTCCGCTTGAGACCACCCCCGAGCCACCCTCAACTCGAGAATCGCCATTCGTTCCATGGGGCGATAGTACGGGCGCCGGTGTGGAGCGATCACGCCGATCCGGGCATCCTTGATTCAGATTTCCTCTTGCAGGAGTGCGATCTCGTCAAGCGCACTCTTCAGATCCGGGCCGCTCGCCACCAGCCTTCGGGTTTGAACGACCACGACTCGGGCTAACGCGATGACATGAAGTACGGCTGATTTGATGCCCTTGGGCCAGTTCTTCGGAAGGGGCTGGCGCCCCGAGACGGAATCCATGACGATGAAACCCTCCGGATAGATCTTGATTCCAAGTCTGCCTGAAGGACATAATAACATGTTGGCCGCCAAGGACTTATGAACACAACGCCAGCCGAAAAACAGGGGTCCAAACTCGCTGAAGTAGCGCACCGAATTGACACCAAACGGCGTTTTCGGGATACCCGCCGAGTGGAGCGAAGTTCGTAAACCGTTGAACGACAAAGAGTTACGTAACTGGGCGATACAGGACTTGAACCTGTGACCTCCTGCGTGTCGAGCAGGCGGCCTTGTTCCAAAACCGCCTTCCTGAGGCCAAGAACGCCGTTTCTTGCGTGAATCTGGGCAAGATGCCAACCCGTGACACTGGCGCTCGCCTGGCGCTACGGTGGCGCTGGGTTGGTTTTCGGGACAAGTTGACACCAAGTTGACACCGAAAATGTATAGATCGGGGTTATTGGGAATCGGTGAATGTAGGGTTTCTTGCCGTCGGGGGTGAAGAGGAGGCCCTTTCCTCCGGGCTTGGAGGGTACGGCAGCGGT
>DATIPL010000172.1:0-3654 GCA_035471965.1 Gammaproteobacteria bacterium | reverse complement strand
ATCGAGACCTTCGTCGAAGTCTTGAACCCCGCTCGGTCAGGTATCGCCGAAGTCGTCGTTCCGCCGTCGTCCAACGTGATTGGACAAACCGTCATCGATATCGGTATGCGCAAGCGCTACCGGGTCAACGTGCTGGCGATTTACCGGGAAGAAAAGGTCCTCCGTAAAGACCAGATTCGTTCGCTGCGATTTCGAAGCGGAGACACCCTGGTGGTGCACAGCCGCTGGGACGATCTTCACATGTTGTCGCTTAATCCAAATTTCGTCGTGGTGACCGATTTTCCAAGGGAGGTGTCACGACCGCACAAAGTGGTGCCGGCCCTCGGATTTTTCGCCCTGGCGATTGCGCTGGTGATTTTCAGCGATCTCAGGCTTTCCCTCGCGCTTCTGGTGGGTGCTACGGGCATGATCCTGAGCGGGGTGTTGTCCATTGACGAGGCCTATCGATCCATCGCCTGGCAAACCGTGTTCTTGCTCGCCTGCCTGCTGCCGCTCGGTATGGTGATGGAAGTCACCGGCACCGCTGCGTGGATTGCGCAGGAAATTCTGGTGTTCTTCGGAGATATGTCCCGCTGGGTGATCCAGCTCGCCCTGGCATTGCTGGCGACCGTGCTCACTTTGATCGTTTCCAACGTGGGTGCAACGGTATTGCTGGTGCCTCTGGCGGTCAAAATCGCCCTTGGCGTCGACGCGGATCCGGCCATGTTCGCTCTTACCGTGGCGCTGGCCACCTCGAATTCCTTCCTGTTGCCGACCCACCAGGTGAACGCGCTCATCATGGGCCCGGCAGGCTATCGGGTGGCGGACTTCCTTCGCGCAGGGGGCATTATGTCGGTGTTGTTTCTGGTGCTGTTGCTTGTCACGTTGAATATTTTTTATTGAACATCTCGGGCACGCGAGGATGCAGACCGAACGAACACGGATCAAAAAACTCAACGGCGGAATTCTCGAGCGATATTCCAGGCGACTGGCGGGCATACTCTTGACCCTCGTGTCCGCCGCCGCCTTCGCGGGTCAAGCCAGCATCCAGTTCGTGCGCTTTGAACACCAGGGCGACGGCGCCTGGCGCGTGAGCGTGACGCTGATTCATGCGGATTCGGGGTGGGACCACTACGCCGACGCCTGGCGAGTGGTTGCCGCTGACGGCAGCATCATCGGAACACGGACGCTTTACCACCCCCACGTCAAAGAGCAGCCTTTTACCCGCAGTCTCGACGGCATCAAGCCGCCGGAGGCGCTCGGCCGCGTCTATGTCGAGGCTCACGACAGCGTCCACGGCTGGAACCCGGAGCGCCTCGAGGTGGACCTGAACGGTAATGGCGGCGATCGCTTCGTCGTCAAACGATGACTGGGTCGGCGGCGAATCGATTGCCCGGAGCGGGATAAACGCCTCGGCGGCTTACGAGACAGAGTTCAATGTTGGGCGCAATCGCCGGAGACGTCATCGGCTCGGTGTACGAGGCACGGCCGATTAAGCACAAGGAGTTTCCGCTGTTTTCCCGCGGCTCGACCTTCACTGACGACACCGTGCTCACGGTCGCCGCCGCCGACGCGCTGCTATCCGACGGCGACTACGCCCGCGCCTATCAGGAGTACTTTGCGCGACACCCGGGGCGGGGATTCGGCGCGAGCTTCGCCCACTGGGCGGCCGCGGGCCAGACCCTCGCATACGGAAGCTACGGCAACGGCTCCGCGATGCGGGTCAGCGCCGTCGCCTGGGCCAAGGGGACGCTGGAATCGGTGCTCGACGAAGCCAAGCGGAGCGCCGCCGTGACCCACGATCATCCGGAGGGAATCAAGGGCGCCATGGCTACCGCGGCGGCGATATTTCTGGCCCGCAAGGGCGCGGACAAGGGCGCGATTCGGGGCTACGTGTCGGAGGCGTTCGGCTACGCACTGCATCGCGAGCTGGACGCCATCAGGCCGGGCTACGCATTCGACGTCAGCTGCCAGGGCTCGGTGCCGGAGTCGATCATTTGTTTTCTCGAGTCCGAGGCATTCGAGGACGCGATTCGCAACGCAGTTTCCCTGGGCGGCGACGCCGACACCATGGCCTGCATTTCCGGTGCCATCGCGGAAGCTTTTTATGGCGGGGTGCCGCGGAACATTGAAGAGGAAGTGCGCGCGCGCGTCGACGGGGATTTGCTCGCGGTCGTCGATCGATTTCACCGCCGGTTCGAGGCGCCGAAAGCTTGCGAGTGAAGATTATCTTTATCAATCGCTTCTTCTATCCCGATCATTCGGCGACGTCGCAGCTTCTCACCGATCTTGCATTCGATCTGGCCGGCAGGGGCAATTCTGTGAGCGTGATCACCAGCAGGCAGCGGATTGACGCGCCAAAATCCGGACTTGCCGGATTTGAACGGATTGACGGTGTCGAGATCCATCGGGTCTGGACCACGACCTCGTCGCGCGCTTCTCTCACCGGCCGTGCCCTGGACTACTTCACCTTTTATCTTTCCGCCGGGTGGCGGCTTCTCAGGTTATGTCGGGACGGAGACGTCGTGGTGGCAAAAACGGACCCGCCGCTGATATCTGTGGTTGCTTCCGTTGTCAGCAGAATCCGACATGCCAGGCACGTAAACTGGCTGCACGATTTTTTTCCCGAGGTGGCGATCCGACTCGGGGTCGGTGCGTTATCCGGCAGGACGGGCCGGCTGCTGCGCAGGCTTCGCAACTGGTCGCTGGAGTCCGCGCAAGGCAACGTGGTGCTCGGAACGCGCATGGCGAGCGTGCTCGAGTCGGAAGGCATCGGCCCCGACCGGATCAGAATCGTGCATAACTGGTGCGACGGGCAGGCGATCCATCCTCTGGTCCGCGGCCGCAACCCATTGCGAAAATCCATGGGCCTCGGCAACGCTTTCGTGGTGATGTATTCGGGCAATCTCGGCCGGGCTCACGACTTTCACGCCATCGTTCAGGCGGCGCGCATACTCGAGGAACACTCCAATATTCTATTTCTCATCGTCGGCGACGGGGTGCAAAGACGCTGGCTCGAGGAGGAAATCTCGCGCCGCGGTTTGCGCAACATCCGACTCGAGGGCTATCAACCCCGCGAACGGCTGGGCGAAAGCCTGGGCCTCGGCGACGTTCATCTGGTGTCCCTGCGCCCGGAGCTCGAGGGCCTGATAGTGCCGAGCAAGTTTTACGGCGTCGCGGCGGCGGGGCGTCCAACCCTTTTTATCGGAGCCCGTGACGGAGAGATTTCACGCATTCTGGAGGAGAACGAGTGTGGCGTGACCGTCGCGCCCGGCGACGGTGAAGCGTTGGCAAAACTGATTGTAGCGCTTGCATCGGACCCGGATACCGTCACGGCCATGGGACAGGCGGCGCGGGAGGTGTTCGAGCAACGATTCGACCAGCCCATCGCCCTGGCGGCGTGGCGGCAGGTGCTCGGAGTCTGAAGAAGGATCGCCCGTCGTGAGCCAGAATGTAAGCATGAGCTTTGCACTCGGCCTTGTGGTGACCGTCCTTATGGTGGGCCTGCTGCGCCCCGTGGCCATGCACATCGGTCTCATCGACCGGCCGGGTGAGCGCAAGGTCCACAGCGAAGGCGTGCCGCTGGTGGGGGGGCTGGCCATGTTCTGCGGCTTTGTCCTGGCGGCACTCACCCTGGATCAGGCGCTTACGCCATACCGGAGCTTTTTTGCCGCC
>DATIPL010000171.1:0-2356 GCA_035471965.1 Gammaproteobacteria bacterium | reverse complement strand
GGCCTGGGGCGCCCGCCGGCGCTCCGCCATCGCGCCATGAAAGTCCGAGATCGTCGCCCCGTAGCGGGAAGGCTCTCCTCCCACTTCGTTGAGCCCGATCAACCGGTTGAAACGATAGAAAAGCGTATCCTCGATCGCCTTCGCCATTACCGGGCCCGTCGTCTGCTGAAACCGGGTCGTGAACGCGAGGACTTCCTCTCGGAGCGAGGGTTTGCCCGCGTCTAGAAGCAGGAGGTCGCGAACGAAATCACAGGCCTCTCTTTCACGGGCGTTCGCCGATTCTGTGGCGCCCCGATGGGCGCCTGTAATGAGGGCCCGGTCATCGCCGGAGGGTCCTTCCGCGTCCACATAGGTCCGGTAAACGGGAAGCTGGGCGGCAATTTCGATGATCGCATGCCGGAGGACCTTCGCATCAAGCGCCCCGAATTCTTCGCCCGCCAGGGCCTTGGCCTTGCCTACAAGTAAACTCAATTCGGCGGCCAGGTTGTGCGCGAATATTTCCCGCTTCGCCGCGCGAGCGCGAGCCACGTAATCGCTCGATTCGCCGGTGAACGCGACGTAAGCCTGCGTCATTTCGAGTTCCTTGCGAGCATCGACGAACAATTCGGACATCGCCGAAATGAACTCATACCCGGTTGTTCCGGCCACGGGCCAATCGGGTCGCAACCGCTCATCCCCGGCGAGAATCTTCTCGACCAAGAGGTACAGGGGTCCTCCCGTCGGGGCCGCCACCTGCACATTCTCAAGATACGCCTTGGGATCAGCCAGTCCGTCGATATGGTCAATGCGGATGCCCGTGATGCGTCCGGCGCCTATCCACTCGAACAGGCGTTCATGCACGTCCCGGAAAACCTCGGGGTCTTCGACGCGGAGGCAGATCAGGTCCGCGATCTCGAAGAAACGCCGGTAGGTCAGCTCATCCCTTGCGCGCCGCCAGTGCACAAGACGCCATATCTGGCGGTCATGCATGGCGCGCACAAAATCGGGCGCCCCGCCCGCGACCTCCAGCATGTCGTCGATCGCCGCTTGAGGGGCCGGCGTTTCGGCAAGTCGGGCGAGGCGAATCTTGAGATCAGAGGCATCATCAGTCGTGACGGTCTCGAACGCGGGCGCCAGGGCGGCGAGCTCGGGATCGGAGCAGCGTGCCAACAATGCCGAATATGATGAGGGGGCCAGGGGCAGACAGCGATCATAATAGGTGAATACGAAAGACCCGCTCGTGGGCCGGAATTCCAGCCTGATCGTGCCTTGGGCGAGGGCCTCGTCAAATGTGCTGCCGAGAATGGGCAGGAGGAGCTTCGGGGCCGACCAATCAATATCGAACACGCGGGCATGCGGGCTTTCCCTGCCCCATTCGAGGACGCTTCGCCACCACGGGTTCTCCTCGCTCGCGGCCATGTGGTTGGGGACGAAGTCGAGGATGAGTCCCATGCCGATTTCATCCAGTGCCTCCGCAAGGCTCTCCAACCCCTTATCGCCGCCGATTGCCGGGTCGATCACGGAAAAATCGATTCCGTCGTATCCGTGTTGCGATCCGGGCGCAGCGGCGAAAAGCGGGGATGCATAGAGATGGCTGATGCCCAGACCCTTGAGGTACGGCGCAAGTTCGGCCGCCCGGTGCAAGGTCATGCCGTTTCGAAACTGCAGGCGGTATGTTGCCGTCGGCGGGATCATTTCGGCCGTTCGCGCGCCACGGTCGCAAGGATTTCGCGCCAACGGTCACTCGCGGCCGCCTGTTCGATCGTGCGGTTCGCCCTGATCCGCCAGTTTGGATATTCGTCCCAGGTTCCGGGAATATTGACGGGCGCGTCCGCACCGCACAGATCTTCGTACTGGACCGCGCACAGAAGCGAAGGCGTCCTGGCCAGGAAGGCATGGACTGCGGCCGAAACCGGTCCCGCTGGCGGGGGCTTGCCCTTTCCTCGTTTCTGGACGATCGAGGCCGGGCAAGATCTGCGCGGCAGGTCTCTGCGGAGCCGAACCAGGAGGGCCTCGCGATCGGCGGCACGTTCCTCGCGTCTTGCAGCCGCCGCTTTGGCGTCCAGTAAACCGATTTTCCGGAACAGCGCGATGTCATCTCCGCCCCACCAGCCGCCAAAGGGCGGCAGATCGTGGGTCGAGACGGAGACGAGAGCGTTTTTCGGGTAGGTCGCAGAGGTGCGGTATCCCCTGGCGTGTCTTTGGAAATAGAGGACCACGGAGGAGAGCATCCCGGCGGCTTGAATCGTCTTGGAAAAGCCTTTCGGAACGGTGCCGAGATCCTCGCCTATGACGATTGTACGATTGGATTTGGAAACGTCCGCGCGCGCGCGGCCGCATCCGCCACTTGCCGATCGGCGACCCATTGCAGCCAAAG
>DATIPL010000170.1:0-4287 GCA_035471965.1 Gammaproteobacteria bacterium | reverse complement strand
AATGCCGAGCGCCACGACGAAGCTCAAGTTGGCGATCGGAATGACGATGGTCGCTTCGCCAAAGCGAAGCCCCAGCATCAGGAAGTTGACGATGGCAAACACGATCAGGCCGGAGCCCAGGCAGTAGCCGAGCTCCTTCGCGCCCACCGACACGCTGCGCTCCCGGGACAGGGCGTAACCCATTCCCCCGGCCATCCAGCAGATGGCCGCGATCAGCATAATCATCGAAGGGCTCGCACCGGCCGTGATGCCGCCCTTGGATATCACGCCGAAGGCGGCCCGAAGCAGCAACGCCAGGATCATCACCCAGATAAACGCCGCTACGATCCGACCTCGGTCACTCCCGTCGGGTTGATACAGAAAGATGACCGCGATCACGCCGCAAGCGATACCGAGCAGCTTCACGATGCCCAGGGGCTCGCCCAGCAGCAGAAACCCGAGCACCACGACGCCGACGGTATTCAGCCTGTATATGGTGGCGCCGAGGCTGATGTCCAGATGGGTCATGCTCTCGATATAGAGCAGGTTCGAAAGCGTCACCATCACTCCCGCTGCGATACCGTAGCGCAGATCGACGGAACTGAAGCGAAGAACCTCGCCGCGGGCGGTGAGCTCGATAAGCTGCAGAAGGAGCCAAACCAGACCCATGCCGAATAGATAGATACCGCGGGAGCGCGCCCGGCGGGCATAAATTTTATAGAGCGTATCGATGAGCCCGCCGAAGGTCATGCTGAGGAGCGCAAACGCCACGGCGTAGCTCATATCGAAGGATCCCCTGAAAACTGGTGGCTTTTTCTTTTTGCCCGCCGCCCGGCCGGTACCGCGGCTCGACTCCCACGGCCGGGACCGGCCTCGGAGTATGCTCGACGCCTCGGCGTTTGGCTCAGCAGGCGTGTTCAGTCAAGGCCCGTTTGATTATCATTTTACTTGATGCCGGCTGCATTACTCAGCAGCGCCGATACAATCGGCCGCGATCCCGTATCCGGCCTGGTCCCAGGTGTATTCGAACGGGTGGACCCGCCAGTCCGTGGATTGACAGGGTCCCTGCTCGAAATTCATCGCGTCATCGTCGGTTCCTGAGCCAGTGTTCGTATCAGGCAGGAATTCGATTGAATGAGACCGGGATGGCGGCGCAGCTTCGAATCCGACTGCTGAAATGAGCGCATGCGATCAAGTCTGAAAACGGGCCTCGAGCGGTTTGAACGAATCACCGTCGATCGGGATCGGACCATCGCTTTCCTGGGCGAGGAGAGGCGCATTTACAGCACTCCGGCCATGGTGAGCGACATCGAGTACGCCTGCTACCGGCTGATCGAGGAGCATCTGGAGCCGGGCGAAAGCTCGCTCGGTGTCCACATTTCAGTCGATCACCTCGGACCCACGCCGCTGGGTGCGGAGATCGACGTGCGGGTGCGGGTGGACGCGCTCGAGGGCAGGAAGATCACCCTCGGCGCCGAGGTCTCGGACGCCGCCGAGCCGGTAGGCCGGGGACAACACGTACGCTTCGTCATCGACGTGGAACGTCACGAAAAACGGCTCAACGGGAAGATCGAGGCGCTCAATCAGAAGGACTAGCCCGCCTTTCACGAATCCGCGATGCCGGGCCGCGGAGATGCCGGTCGCTCGACGGCGCGTGAAAAAAGGAGTCTCGCTCCCCGGCTCCGGATTGGCGTTACAATAGTTCTATCGATACGCTGAACCACATGCGGCGAAGAGTCCTGATTTCGAGCAAGCGGACACCATGACGATGCGGATACTCGGTGCTGGCGGAAACGTTGAGCTGCTGCGCGTCAAACCCCCCGCGGTCGCGGGAATGTTTTATCCGGCTGACGCTGACACACTGAGGACCCAGGTGTCCGCGTTTCTCGACGCCGCGCAGCCGGTCGAGTCCGCGCCGCCGAAGGCGATTATCGCGCCTCACGCCGGATACCGTTACTCCGGACCGGTGGCCGGATCGGCTTACGCGCCGCTGCGGCCGCTGGCGGGAAGCGTTCGCCGGGTCGTTTTGCTGGGCCCGGCGCATCGCGTGGGATTCCGCGGTGTGGCCGTGAGCACGGCTGAAGCATTCAATACGCCCCTGGGCGCCGTCCCCGTCGACGACGAAGGCATCCGGCTTGCGCGAAGTTTTCCCTTTGTTGCCGAGCACGATGCCGCGTTCGCCCAGGAGCACAGTCTCGAGGTGCACCTGCCTTTTCTTATCGAGACCCTGGGGAGTTTCCGCCTGTTGCCGCTTCTGGTCGGAGATGCCGGGCCTGAAGACGTGGGCAGGCTCATCGACGCGCTCTGGGGCGGAGCGGAAACGCTGTTTGTAATCAGCTCCGACTTGAGTCATTTCCACGACTATGACACCGCGCGCGAGCGCGACGCGGCGACGTCGAGGGCGATCGAGTCCCTTGATTACGGCGCCATCGGCTACGGCGATGCCTGCGGGCGCAACGCGGTGAACGGGCTCTTGTACCTTGCGGGCGGCCGCGGGCTGACCGCCCGAACCGTCGACCTCAGGAACTCCGGCGACACGGCGGGCGGCCGCGATCGGGTCGTCGGCTACGGCGCCTACCTGGTTCACGAATCCGGAGTCAGGCGGTTGTCATTCGACGACCGCCGCGCGCTCCTGGGGCTGGCGGCCAGCTCCATTCGTCACGGCCTGGAGTATGGCGGGCCCAAGCCGATTGATCCAAACCAGTTTTCCGATCCCCTCAAGGAGTATCGCGCCAGCTTCGTGACGCTGAAGCTGAACCGGGAGCTCAGGGGATGCATTGGAAGCCTGGTGGCTTTGCGCACTCTGGTCGAGGACGTGTGCTGCAACGCGCACGCGGCAGCCTTCGGCGACAGGCGTTTCGAATCCGTGACCGCCGACGAGGCGACCGGGCTCGCCATCAGCATCTCGGTCTTATCGCCCTCCGAAGTATTGAGCGTGGCCTCGGAAGCCGAGTTGCTCAGCAGGCTTCGACCCGGCGTAGACGGACTCGTGATCGAGGAAGGCAGGCGTCGAGGCACCTTTCTGCCGGCGGTCTGGAAGAGCCTGCCCGAGCCCGCGGATTTCGTCCGCCAGCTCAAGCAGAAGGCAGGATTCGAGCCGGATTACTGGTCCGATCGACTGGAATTCAGGCGCTACTCGGTGGAATCGTTTTTTGATTGAGTCGTGCTCGTTCAGACGACCACGGCTCTCGCGCCGCTAACGGTCGTGCTGGGAATTCAGGTGCTTCATGACCAGCACCGGAAGATCGTCCACGCCTTCGTAAAAGTGTTCGTCCAGCTCCGCAAGAGCGTCCTCGTGCTCTGAATCGACCCGTTCCAGGCGATCGTACCACTCGTCCAGATCGTCCGAAGGGGGCGCACCGTAAAGCTTCATAGCCCGGCGAAGCAGCGATGCGGTCTCTTTGGCGCCCACACGTTTCAGCACATCGACCGTAACCGCGGCATGCTGGCCCTCGGTATTCCAGAAGTACTGACTGAAGCCACCGTTGTTGACTTCTCCCTCCAAGAGTCCGACGACATATATGTCACGGGCGCCCGGTTCGAGTTCGGCGAATCGATCCGCATCGACGTTCGTCACGATTTCGACGAAACGCTTGTAGAAGCTCCGTCTCAGCTCCTCCAGCACCTCCTCGCCCGGACCAAGATCATCGGGCTCCGCTGTCTCGAAGAGGACATGCACGAAGCTGAACTCGCTGGAAAGGCAGGCGCGAACGACAAAAACCCGATCCCCGTCCGGGAGCTTTTCGCTGTACTCTGACAACTCCCCGTCGCTCGCCACCAGCCTCAGGTCGTGGCCGTTATGATTGAGCAGCCCGATGGCTTCATCCACGCCTTTCTTGCCGTTCTTGTTCATGGCCTCGAGCAGGGCCAGCTCCAGATCGGCCTTCAATCGCTTTCCGGCCGAGCTCCCCGGATCCAGACTCTCGATTGCGTCGAAACAAAACTGAGATGCATCCATCTTCGAGTCCCAATCGTTTTCGCCGTCAGCCGGGCTCGGCGATACCTTCCATGCCAAGGTAGCCAGGCAAACTCTGGACTCGTCGAATCCATCGCAGTACGTTCGGCCAGTCGCCGAGAGGAATCTCCCCCTCAGGCGCCAGGGCAACGTAGGGGTAGCATGCGATATCAGCAATAGTAGGTCGGCCTGCGGAAAGCCAATCCCGAATTTCGAGCCGGACATCCAGCACTTTCAGTCCACCCTTGCCATATTCCTGACACGCTTTGAGGTCGAACTCTCGACCGAATTTCTTCACCGCCCGCGCGCGCGCCAGGCCGAACAACAGCTCGTTTTCCGAAACGGCCAGCCAC
>DATIPL010000169.1:0-7518 GCA_035471965.1 Gammaproteobacteria bacterium | reverse complement strand
GGAAGGCGGCGCCTTCGATCTGGTGATCAACGCCACCTCGGCGGAGGTGAGCGGCGATTTGCCGCCCGTTCCGGAATCTGCTCTGGCCAGGGACGCGGTGGTCTACGACATGATGTACGGGACGGCGCCGACGGCATTCGTCCGCTGGGGCCGATCCGCCGGCGCGCGTTTGGCGGCGGACGGTTTGGGTATGCTGGTGGAGCAGGCGGCGGAGTCGTTCTTCATCTGGCGCGGCACCCGCCCCGAAACGGTGCCGGTGCTCGAGGCCCTGCGCCGGTCGCTCTAGCGGCTGACCCGGGCAGAAACGAAATTCCGGACAATTCAAAGCGCTGCCGAAGCTCCTTCGAGAGCGCCTCAATTCCCGCGCGTAAGCGAAGGAAGGATGAGTTTATGCACACTGCGCCGCAGAGGTCGGTCCGGTGAGACAATTTGTCCAATATGAACATTCTGTGAAGCTATAAATTTTCCATAACTAAATGATTTGACAAAGAAGTTCCGGCCACTGGCTAATTTCTGACCGATCTGAGCCGCGAGGCTGAATGGCACGCTGAAATGGCCTTTGGCCCCAATGTTTCCACAATCTTATCCACAGAATTTGTGCACAAGCCCCTCGCCCGGCGCTAGCGCAAGCGGTTGGCCAGGGCAGCGAAAGCCGCCAGATCCAGGGTCTCGGGGCGGGCGCCCGGGTCCACGCCGGCGGCCTCGATCTCGGCCGCGGTGAGGACCGGCTTCAATGAGTTGCGCAGGGTCTTGCGCCGCATGCCGAAGGCCAGTGACACCACCCGCTCCAGATCGCGCAGGTTCGAAACCGGGACCTCGGGTGTCTCCAGCGGGATCAGCCGCACCACCGTGGAGTGGACCTTGGGCGGCGGACGGAAGGCGCCGGGGGCGACGGAAAACAGCGCTTCCACCTGGCAGCGGAACTGGAGCATGACGCTCAGGCGCCCGTAGTTCCGGCCCCCGGGCGAGGCGGCCATGCGATCCACCACCTCCTTCTGCAGCATCAGATGCATGTCCCGGATGGCGGAACCGGCATCCGTGAGGTGAAACAGGATGGCGGTAGAGATGTTGTAGGGCAGGTTGCCGACGACTCGCAGCGGGCCCCGCTCGCGGCTCAAGCCCTCGAAATCGAACTCGAGGGCATCGGCCTGGTGGACGTGTATCGCCTCCGGATCGAAGCGCGCCCTGAGTTTCGCCGCCAGGTCCCGGTCGAGCTCGACGACGTCGAGGCGGCCGGCGGCCTCGAGCAGGGCGCCGGTGAGGGCGCCGAGCCCCGGCCCGATCTCCACCACCGCGTCCCCGGGTTTGATTGCCGCCGCGCGAACGATGCGATCGATGACCGAGGTCTCGTGGAGAAAATGTTGTCCGAAGCGCCGTCGGGGGCGATGCGGGGCCTCGGTCACGCTTCGCCCGCAGGGTGACGAGCCGAAATCGGCACCGCCGGCGAGCGGTCAGCGTTCATCCAGTCGAAGCTCGACGTAGGCCTCGTCGCGGATCTGCCGCAGCCAGTTCTGCAGCTCCTCATCCATTTTTCGCTGACGGATTTGATCGGCGGCCCGGGCGCGCTTGACCTTTTCCGTGTCGTCGAACTCGCGGCGCTCGAGCACCTGCACCAGGTGCCAGCCGAATCGCGTCTTGAACGGCTCGCTCAAGCCGCCGGCGGGGATCGTGTCCATCACGCTCTGGAAATCGGGAACGGTATCGCCCGGATTCACCCAGCCCAGATCGCCGCCCTGAAGCGCCGAGCCGCGATCGTCGGAATGCGCCCGCGCCAGCTCCTCGAAGTCGTCGCCGTTCTCGATCCGAACGCGCAGCTGTTCCAGCCGGGTCTTCGCCTCTGCGTCCGAGGTCACCTCGTTGGGGCGCACCAGAATATGCCGGGCGCGGGTCTGCACCACCACGTGGCGGCCGGCATCGCCGCGCACGTCCGCAAGCTGCACCACGTGAAAACCGCTGGAGCTCTTGATGGGATCGCTGATCTCCCCCTTGCGCATCTCCGGCACCACGTCGGCAAAGATGGT
The DNA here is from genome assembly GCA_035471965.1 of Gammaproteobacteria bacterium. Classification (GTDB taxonomy): domain Bacteria; phylum Pseudomonadota; class Gammaproteobacteria; order HK1; family HK1; genus CAMYJH01. The sequence goes on along the minus strand of DATIPL010000169.1, from coordinate 5,497 downwards.
GGGCAGCTCGGAGCCGTTCCGCCAGCCCAGGTCGCCCCCCTGAAGCGCCTGTTGCCCGTCGCTTTGCGATACGGCCAGCCTGGCGAAGTCGGCGCCGTTGCGAAGCTGCTCGACGACTCGTTCCGCCTGGCGGCGCGCGTCGGCGATGGCCTCCGACGAAGCGGCCTCGGGCACCGCGACGAGAATGTGCGAGAGACGATAGGCGCTGGCGTCCGTGCCCTGCTTCTCCAGCGTGGAGACGTAGTTGTCGATGTCGCGATCGGTCACCGTGATCCGGTTCTGCACCTGTCGCTGCTGCAGCCGCGAAATGAGGATCTCGTTGCGTATGTCCTCCCGAAACCTGGCGAAATCGAACCCGTCCCGCTCGAGGATCTGCTTGAACTGGGACACGTCGAGATTATTTTGTCTCGCCACCTGCTCGACGGCCTTGTTCAAGGTTTCTTCCTCGACCCGCATGCCGGCCCGCTCCGCGATCTGGATCTGCAGCCGCTCCAGAATGAGCCGTTCCAGCACCTGCTTGCCGAGCACGTCTTCCGGCGGCAGCGCGGTGCCGCCTTGACGCAGCTGGTCCTTGACCAGCCGCATGCGGGCCTGGAGCTCGCTTTCCACGATAACGTCGTCGTTGACCACGGCGACGATGCGGTCCAGCTCGATAATGGGCGGGGCGGTCTGAGCGACGGCGGCGGGCAGCGGGCCCGCGCCAATGCAGGCGGCGAGCAGAAACAGGGCCCGGGCCAGGCCCGGACGCGGGCGGCAAAGTGTGGTTGAAGCGATTCCCATGTCGTGATTCAAAGCAACGGATTGTGCCCCCGGCGCGGCCCGGCGCCCGAGGAGCACGATCTTATCAGGATGCGGAGGAAGGTCATCGTGACGCTTTCTTAATCTTGCCCAAGCATCGCGACTGCAGTCGGCGGAGGCGTCAGAATTCGTTGCGGTAGCCCGGTATGCTCTGCTCGAGGAATCCCGACGTCCCGGTACCGAGCCCGGCGAGGCCCTTGAGCTCGAGCTCGAGAAAGATGGCGTTGGAGTGATCGCCTTCGGTGTTCGTCAGGTAGCGGCGGCCGACCAGCCGGAGGCCCCAGCAGCAGCTCTCGTACTCGATGCCGGCGAAGGTTTCCAGGGTGGTGTTCTCTTCCAGCGAATAATTGAAGCGCGCCACCGCGCGCCAGTTTGTGGCCAGTGGCCAGGCCAGGGAGACGTCCGTCTGCTCGGTGAGGTCGCGGATGAAGCGATAGGAGAGATTGATAACCCGCCGCTCGTCGGGCTGGTAGCGCAGCGACAGGGTGCTGCGGTTGGTCTGCTCGTCACCGGGGTTCCACAGGACGGCGCCGAGCACGCGCCAGCGGCGGGCGAAGCTGGCGGCAACCTCCGCCGCCAGGTCGGAGCCGTCCTGCGTCTCCCGCGGCTCGCCGGGCAGCGTCACCTTGCGGTCGCGAAAGTAGCGGATCTGTCCGACGCTGCCGCGGACGATCTCTTCGCCCTCGGCGGAAAGCAGTCGCGTGGTCAGAGCTAGCGAAAGCTGGTTCGCGTCGCCGACCCGGTCGGCGCCGGAGAAACGATCCTCGCGAAACAGCTGGGCGAAGGTGAAGGTGTACTCGCCGGTGTCGAAGACCGGCAGGTCGCGCTGCTCGTCGAAAGGCACGAACAGATAGAACGCCCGCGGCTCCAGCGTCTGGATGAACGATCCCTCGCCGATGTCGAGGGATCGTTCGAAGAACAGCCCGCTGTCGACGGACGCCGTCGGAACCAGCCGATCGGGCTCTTCGTCCGCTCCGGCGGCGACGCCGTCGAGCTTGTAGTACGTATAGCGAAGCGCAACGTTCGGCACGAAGAAAGTGCCGGCGGTGCGGTAGGGATAGGAAAGCGACGGGCGCAGGTCCAGGCGCCCACCGGTGACGCTGGCGTCACGATCGAAGCGCACCGCTTCGGCGGAGGCGCCGACGTTGAGCCGACGGTTTCGCTCCTTCAATGAAGTGGCGGCGTAGAGCTGCGGCAGGCGCTCGTAAGGACGGCTGTCCGACGCCAGGGTTTCGTCGATGGTCTGATAGCCCTGGGCTCTTGCCCGCGCCCAGAACGCGTCGCCGGTATAAGTGAGATCGGCGCGGCGCTCAAGAAAGCTCTGGCTGCTGATGGCGAGCTCCGTGCCCAGGTCCTCGAAGTAGTCGTTGTCGGAGACCCAGTCGAAGTTCGCGTCTGCGCGCCAGCGCCGTATGAACTCGCCGCCATGCTGGAAGCGAAAAGCGGCGCGATCGTCGTCGAACTCGCGATCCTCCGGAAGATATTCGCCGCCGAAAAGTCCCTCGCCCCACTTCGTCAAGTAGCGAAACTCGCCCTGGGTCTGAATGCCGCGGTCACTCATGGGACGCAGCGCCAGAGTGGCGTCGTAGTTGGGCGCGATGTTGAAGTAGTAGGGCACCGTGGCTTCCACGCCGTTGGATCCGGAGACGCGAAAGCTCGGCACCAGGAATCCGGTCTTGCGCTTGTCGCTCAACGGAAAAGTGAGATAGGGACTGTAAAAGACGGGCACCTTCTTGAATTTGACCCAGACGTTGGTGGCGCTTCCGACGTCGGTGGTCCGATCGAGCTCGATTCGGCTTGCCGCCAGCAGCCAGTCGGCGCTGCCCGGATTGCAGGTGGTGTAGGTGGCCCTGCGCGCGTTGACCCGATCCCGTCCGCTGACGACCACGTGCTCCGCGGTGCCGCGGCCGTGAGACGGAAGGTCGATGAAGCTGGCGTTTTCCAGGGTGCTCTGGTCCTTGTCCAGCAACATGCGGCCGCTGGCGCCGCTGGCGTGAAAGCCCTGGTTCCAGTAGCGGACGTTGCCCTCGGCGTCGATGACTTGCCCCGGCTCGTCGTAGCTGACCTTGTCGGCGCCGAGCTGTTCTCTACCGCGATCGATGATCACGTTTCCGGTGAGCACCGAAACGCCGCCTTCCACCATGTCAGCGCTGTCGGCGGTGACGAAGGTGGCGTCCGGATCGGAAGGGTCACGCTCGACTTCCGGGTGCTCGGGCAACACCCAGCCGGGACCGCACTGCGACCAGGCGTCGTCCGCGGCCGCCGCTTCATGATTCGCCCCCAGCGCGCCCGCCAGGACCGGCGCGAGAAAAAGCAGGCGGACGGAACGGCGGTCCGTTTTCATTCAGTGGGCGGTCGGCGGGGGTCAGTCGGGAACATTCGCACACAACCCCCCGCGGCATCAACGTGTCGCGCCCAGCGCGCGCGCCCGTTCGAGACGCGAGATTCTTTCGTCTTCGCTGTCCGCTTCGCTGCGCCACCATTCGCCGGCCTCGCGAATCAGCCGCCGGCACAGCGCTTCCACGTGCACCGCCTGATCGTTGAGCGCGGGGATATAGCGAAGCTCCCCGCCGTGCCCGCGGAAGCGGTCGGCATACTGCATCGCGATCTCTTCCAGCGTCTCCAGGCAGTCCGCGGCAAATCCCGGCGCCGCGATGTCCACGCGTCGCACGCCTGCCCTGCCCCAGGCGTCCAGCGTCTCATCGGTATAGGGCTTGAGCCAGGCTTCGGGACCGAAACGCGACTGAAAGCTGAGGGCAATGCGGTCGTCGTCCAGATCGAGCGCAGCGGCAAGCAGGCGCGCGGTCTTTTGACAGTGACAGTGATAGGGATCGCCGGCGTCGAAATAGCGCTGTGGAATGCCGTGAAAGGAAAGCAGCAGCCTCTCCCCGGCGCCGTTTTTCTCCCGCCACGCTCGAATGCTCGCGGCCAGTGCGTCGATATAGCCCGGGTCGTCGTGGTAGTGGGCGACGAAGCGAAGGCTCGGCACCCAGCGCCAGCGCGTCAGCACCTCGGCGATGGCATCGAAAGTCGAGCCGGTGGTGGTCGCGGAGTACTGCGGATAGAGCGGCAGCACCACGAGGCGGCTGGCGCCGTGGTCGCGCAGGTAGGCGAGCGCGCTTTCGATGGAAGGATTACCGTAGCGCATGCCGAGCGCCACCGGCACGGGCGCGCCCACTGCCTGCTCCAGCGCGGCGGCGATGGCTTTGCTGAGCCGGCACGAGACCGCCAGCAGGGGCGAGCCCGCGTCGCTCCAGATCTTGGCGTAGGCTTCGGCGGACTTTCGCGGACGAAGGTTGAGAATGATTCCATACAGGACCGGCAGCCACAGCCAGCGCGGCCGTTCCACCACCCGGGGATCGGAAAGAAACTCGGCCAGATAGCGTCTCACCGCTTTCGCTTCCGGGGCGTCCGGCGTGCCGAGATTGGTGATCAAGACACCCGCGCGAAGCGGTGCATCGTGGGCGAAACCTGTCTGACCTTCGTATTGCATAGGAAAGGATGCCAGGCGCTCTTCTTCAATCGGTGCCTGGATTCAATCGGTGACTGGGACGGTTGTCGACATTAAACCATTAACAGCAACAGCAAAGGCAGCACCAGAAAAGAAAGCAGCGTCTGGACGGTGAGGATGCTCGCCATGAGCGTGGCGTTTCCCCCCATCCGGCTTGCCAGCACGTAGGACGAGCCTGCCGAGGGCAGCGCCGCGAAAAGCACCGCCACCACCGCCTGGGGTCCGGCCAGCGAAAACACCAGGCAAAGCGCCAGGGTGATCGCTGGCATCGCCACCAGCTTGAGCGCGCTGGAGGCCAGGGTGAGCGCGCCGGCCGTGAGCGCCGCGCGCACGCGAAGGCCTGCGCCCACCACCAGCAGACCCAGGGGAAGGGCGATTCTTCCCAGGGCGTCGAGGCCGGTTCGTAGCGGCGCGGGCAGGTTCAGCTCGAGTCCATTGAGAACGAGCCCGGCGGCGCAGGCCAGGATGATGGGGTTCCTGACGATGGCCGCGGTGGCGCTGGCGTTGGATGCGCGGTCTGGAGCGCAGCGTGTGACGACGATGACGCTGAGGACGTTGCCCAGGGGAATCAACGCGGCGATGGCGATGGCGGCGAGAGGAAGCCCGCCTTCGCCGTATGCGGCGAAGGCGGCGGCAATGCCGAGATAGGTGTTGGAGCGCACTGCGCCCTGGAAGACCGATCCGAAACCGGGCCCGTCCACGTCGAGCAGCGGACGCAGCAGATGGGAGAGCACTGTCACCGCGAGCGTCGCGGTGACCAGCACCGAAAAAACCGGGACCGCGTCGCCCATCTCGACATCCGCGGTGGCAAGGCTGACCAGCAGCAGCGCGGGCAGGAATATGTAATAGGTCGCGTTCTCGGCCAGAGGCCAGAAGCGATCGCCGGGGACGCGGATGCGTCTCAGCACGTAGCCGAGAACGATGAGCCCGAAAACCAATGAAAGCGCGACGAGCAGACGGGTCATGGAGCGCAGATGGCCATTGGCGTGCGAAATCCAATCTCGTGACGAGTAAGAATTTACAGGTGACGCATAACAAGTGACATGCCGTTGGAGCCGGGACGAGGCTTGCCATAGGCATGCGCACAAGCTTCGAGCTGTCTTAGGACACGACCCGAATCGACGGCTTCCGTACGGCATTGCTTCGGGCACGGCGCGTAGAGGCGGCAGCCGTAGGAGCACTCAGGCG
>DATIPL010000168.1:0-9286 GCA_035471965.1 Gammaproteobacteria bacterium | reverse complement strand
CAGCAGAAAGACAAGGCGCAAAGAAACTGAGCGGGATCCTGTCCGTAAACTGATTTCCCTCGCATCGGCAAGAGACATTGGACGCGCACCGGGAAAAATCGAGCGGACGGGCCAGCGACGGGCGCAAGCGTCTCGGCCTCTGGCTCCTCGCGATCAGCGCCGCGGCCACGCTGATGGTGGCGCTGAGCTTCGATTCCGTGCCGCAGCCGCTCAGCTACCACGCCTTCGCCGACGCCCGGAAAGTTCTCGGGATCGATAACTTCTGGAATGTCGTCAGCAATCTTCCTTTCATGATCTTCGGAGTGTCCGGGATCGTCTATGTGCTGCTCGCCCGGCCGCCGGGCGCGCGGAAATCCTGGGGGGTTTTCTTCGCCGCCCTCGTGCTGGTTTCCATGGGCTCGGCCTGGTACCACCTGGCGCCGGACAACCCGAGGCTTCTCTGGGACCGGCTTCCCATCGGCATCTCCATGGGGGCGCTTTTTGTCGCACTCCTTGCGGAGCACGCGGGGCTCGAGCACGAGCGATGGCTGATCCCGGCCGTGCTCATCGGCGCCGCATCTGTCCTGCACTGGCATTTCACCGACGATCTGCGCCTTTACGCCTGGGTCCAGGTGTGGACACCCATCGCGGTGCTCGTTTTTCTGCTGCTGTTCGAGCCGCTCTATGCCGGGCGGAAGTGGCTCGTCGTCGCTTTCCTTCTTTTAATCCTCTCCAGGACGACCGAGTACTACGACATCGCCATTTTTCGCGCCACCAGAGAGTTTGCCGGCGGACACGCCGTCAAGCAGTTTCTCGCCGGCCTCGCACCGCTCGCGATTCAAATCATGCTCATGCAGCGCAAAGAGGGGGACATTCAGAGTTCGTAAGCGTTTGATTTCTTTAACTTGCGCGCGCAAGGCGTGGCCGATTTCCAGCGAGCAAGAAATCAACGACTTATGAACTCTGAATGTCCCCTTTTCCCGTGCTGACCCCTTCTCCCCTGCCTCAACGTTTGAACGTGAACCCCCCTGCAAAGGATCCGTGACTTGCCGTCGTCCAAAGCACAAAAGGAGCTGCGCAGATGACATCCGCGAGCGACTTCGAGCTGGTCGGACTGGCCGCGGGCGGCGACGAGAATGCGTTCACGTGCCTGCTCGAGCGGCATTACGACCTGATCTTCAAGGTGGCCTTCAAATGGTGCGGCGATAGAACCGAGGCCGAGGACATCGCCCAGGACGTCTGCGTGAAGCTGGTGCGCCGCATCGAAAGCTTTGATTACCGCTCGAAGTTCGAGACCTGGCTCTACCGCGTCACCATCAATACGGCGAAGGACCGCCACAAAGCCCGGAGGGGCTACGCGTCGGAAGCGAAAGGCGACTTCGAAACTGCAGGGTTGAATTTCCAGCCGGTAACAGAGCCCGAGCGGCACGTCGCGCTGACGCGCGCCCTCGACGGTTTGAACGCCTTACCCGCCAGGCTCCGCGACGCGGTGATGCTGGTCTACGTCGAAGACCTGAGCCACAAGGAGGCGGCGCAAGTGCTCGGGTGCGCGGAGACGACGATCTCCTGGCGGATATTCATGGCGCGCAGAAAGCTGAAAGCCCTCTGGAGCGTTTAGGACCATGGACAACAACGAACTCAAGCACCGGCTGCGAGACATCGAAGTCCCGGCGCCCGGCGAGTCGGCCAGGAAGCAAGCCATTGCCGCCGCGGCGCGCGAGTTTCGCGCCCATCACAAAGAGACTTCCGGGCAGGCCAAAGGATCGGCGCCAGCGGGTCGTCCAAATGCCATGGACAACGAACCAGCGAGACGAACGATGCAAACACGGCAATGGATTTTTCGCGGCGCGACCGCCGCAACCGTACTGTTGGCGACGGGCAGCCTGGTCTTCCTCATGCGGCCCGCTTACCAGGACTCTGGCCGCCGTCCGGCGCCGATCTCCGAACGGGCTGCCGGGCAAGTGGTGAAAAATGAACCCGGGCAAAAGCAGCGTGGGCTCGAGCTTCGTGACGGCCTGGCCGGGAACATCAAACCCAATGCGCCTGACGCTGGAGCGGGCATTCAGCGCAAGACGCTGGTCGCGGCCGAAACGCCCTCAGCCGGACTGAGCGGCAAAAGCCGCACGGACTTGCAGGTGATCCAGCCCGAGCCCGAGTACGTCGGTCGGGACGAGTTCACCGACTTCGAGACCAACCCGGTGAAGCCCGTTGCCGAGATGCCGGTGTCGACTTTCTCCATCGATGTCGACACGGCGTCCTATGCGTTCGTGCGGCGTCAGCTCAATTCCGGCGTGCTGCCGCAAAAGAACGCGGTGCGCGTGGAGGAGATGATCAACTACTTCGACTACGGCTACGAGACGCCCGATTCCGCGGACGCCCCCTTCCTTCCCGGCGTGGCGGTCTATCCTGCGCCCTGGAATCCCGAGGCCAAGCTGCTGCACATCGGCATCAAGGGCTACGAGCTCCCCAAGAGCGCGAAGCCGCGCGCCAATCTCGTTTTTCTCATCGACACCTCCGGATCGATGCAGAGCCCGGATCGCCTGCCGCTGCTCAAGCAGGCCTTCCGCATGCTGGTGGAGACACTTGAACCGGAGGACAGCGTCGCCATCGTGACCTACGCCGGATCCGCGGGCACCGCGCTCGCGCCCACCAAGTTGAGTGAAAAGGGCAAGATTCTGGCCGCGCTGGATATGCTGCGCTCCGGCGGCTCGACCGCGGGCGCGGCCGGCATCCGGCAGGCCTACGCGCTGGCCGAAGCGGGCTTCGATCCCGAAGGCGTCAACCGCGTGCTGCTTGCCACCGACGGAGACTTCAACGTCGGCATCACCAACCACCAGGAGCTCGAAGACTTCATCTCGCGAAAGCGCGAGAGCGGGATCTTTCTCTCCGTGCTCGGCTTCGGCCAGGGCAACTATCACGACAACCTGATGCAGAAGCTGGCGCAGAACGGCAACGGCAACGCGGCCTACATCGACAGCTTGAACGAGGCGCGGAAGGTCCTGGTGGACGAAGCCGGCTCGACGCTGTTTCCCATCGCAAAGGACGTGAAGATCCAGGTGGAGTTCAACCCGGCGCGGGTCGCCGAGTACCGGCTCATCGGCTACGAGACCCGCAGGCTTCGCCGGGAAGATTTCAACAACGACCGGGTGGACGCCGGCGAGATCGGCTCCGGACATGCGGTCACCGCCCTCTACGAGATCAAGACGCCGGAAAGCGCGTCCAGACTGGTGGACGAGCCCCGCTACCAGCGCGCTCAGCCCACCGGCCCCGGCGCCGCGGCGAGCAACGAGTACGCGTTCGTCAAGATCCGCTACAAGCTGCCGCAGGCGGAGACCAGCCGGTTGATCACGCGGCCCGTCACCCACGCAGACGAGCGCGTCGACTTCGACGCCGTCGACGACGACCTGCGCTTCGCCACGGCCGTCGCGGCGTTCGGGCAGATCCTCAGGGGCGCGCCCTACACCGGCGAATTCACCTTCGACGACGTCATCGAGATCGCCCGCAGCGCAAAAGGCGAAGACCCGTTCGGATACCGCGCCGAGTTCCTGAACCTCGTGCGGCTCGCCGGGACCGCCCGCGCCATGTAGGAAAGGAAAAGGGGACGAAAGGAAAAGGGGACGCGCTCATCTTCCCGGCCTTGCGCGGCGGAAAACAAGTCGATGGCACAAGGGATCAATCCACACATCCGAGTTCGGATACATGCGGGCAACTCGCTCATGTGCCACGACGACCACATCCGCCCTGCAAACGCAGAGCGGACCATGCATGTGTCCCCTTTACCGATCGGCGCCCGCCCGTCTCGACGGTTCGATTCCTGTCGACTCAGTCGTGAAGCTTGTCGGCGACCTGGTCGGACTCCGTGTGGGAAACGAAAGGAGGAAATCTATGGGAGGCATAGCGCAAAACCAGCACCGAGATCGCCAGAATCAATGTTGCGCCCGTAATCGCGATTAAACGCGTTTCCGGCATCTCCGTGATATTCAGGCTGCTCGCCAGCGACCGGGTCATCACCGTAATCGCCACATAGATCAGAAACTGAACCGGCAGACGGCTGGTCTTGAAGTAGATCCCCACCATGGCGCCGAGCTCGAGATAAATGAATAGAAGGAGAATGTCCTCGACGTTGGCGGAGCCTCGTTCGACCATGCCCCAGTAGGCGTGAACAGCGGACCAGACCACTGTTGCACCAATGACGAACAGCGCAACGAACTGGAATAAATCCACGAGATAATTGCCGATGCGCTCGGTGGCGTCTTCGACTCGGTCGACGATTTTGGAAGCATCTTCGATTTGTGACATTCCAACCTCCGGAGCTGCTCACGGGTCGCGTCTTTCCTGCGGCGAAAAATGATAGCCGGACAATAGGGACATTCAAAGTTCGTAAGTCTTTGAAAGCGCGGTCATCACGCCGGTAACTTTGAAAATCAGCCGCTCGGGGACCCGGAATCTCCCCGTTCGCGTTGCGCATCCTCAATGGAGTCGCCGTGAGTCCTCCTGCTCAGGGTCGTCGTCTGCTCCATCGGAATCGATCTCCGCCTCGTCTTCCCAGCTGTATCGCTTCTCCACCGGCGCGGGATCCCTGTGCCGGCAAAGAAAAGCCAGGACCGCGCCGATCAACGCGCCGAAGAAGTGGGACTCGAAGGAGACGCCGGGGTCGGTCGGAAAGATCCCCCAGAGCATGCTGCCGTAGAGGAAGAATACCAGCATGGACAGCGCGATCGCCCGCCGGTCCCAGCGAATCGCGCCGATGATGAATACGAAGGTCAGCATGCCGAAAGCCAGCCCGCTGGCGCCGATATGGTAGGCGTCCCGTCCCATCAGCCACACGCCGAGGCCGGTTCCGAGATACAAGCACGCGAGGACGACCGCGGCCGAGCGCGGATACCCGTAGAGCAGCGCGGCGCCCAGAACGGCAATCGGAACCGAGTTGGCAAACAGGTGCGAGAGCGAGCCGTGAATCAACGGTGCAAAAACGATGCCCGCGGCACCGGCGATACGGCGGGGGAAAATGCCGTAGGTGATCAGCTCGAGATCGAAAAGCGCCGCGCCGAGGTAAACCAGCCAGAGCGCGGCAACGAAGAGCACGCTCGCGATCAGCGCCCGGCGGAATCGACGCTCGTCGGCAGAGCGGGCTGCAGGTCTTGTCATCTGATGGAAACCGGAGCTTTTGCGACGACGGGCACCTTCCGAGCCCGCAGGTCAGTGAAGTCATGGGCGCATGACCGCGGAACTTTCCGGCATCAGCACCCTGCGAACCCGGAAAGCGCCCTTCCCGGGCCGAGGAGGAAGGGCTCCGCGCGCGTCAGCGCCCGCGCTCGACCAGCTGTCGATCGAAGGTGGTGATGTGCTGGACGATCCACTCCTGCACCCGCTGCGCGAGCTCATCGACCTCCTCGTACTTGAACTCTTCTTTAAAGTCCGCGACGGCGCCCGTCACTTCGTCCAGAAACCGGTCGTGCTCTGCCTTGTGCTCGGCGTAGTGGGGATTCTTCATCTCCCGCATGGTGTTCTCCTCCAGCGCGAAGTGCGCCGCCAGCCGGTTATGCAGACGGCCGAGACAACCGGATACGGTGTCGTAGTCCGCATGCCGGGAACACTGCTCGTAGATCTCGTTCAGGCAATCGAAGAGATCCTGGTGCTCGTAGTCCAGCGCTTCCATCCCGAGGAGATACTCGTCTTTCCACTTCAGAAGGGGCATGGCTCGATAGGTGCCTCGAATCCGGAATATTTCGAAGTCTAATCCCAAGCGCGGCTTTTGGGCAGCGCGCGGAATCGGGGGGTCCGACGCCCGTTTCGATCCCGGACCTGCACCAGTCCTCGGCGCGTTGAGAAAAGGGTTCTGCCCCCATTTCTGGCGGCTGGCAAAGCCCGATGAATTGCTCCAATATGGCCGCCAAGTGCCTGACTCGATAACCGTCACGGATGTACCTGGCACACTTCGAGCTCGACGAGCGCCCGTTCTCGATCACACCGGATCCGCGCTTCGTCTATCTGACCATGCGCCACCGCGAGGCCCTCGCGCACCTGCTCTACGGCCTCGGTGAGGGCGGCGGCTTCGTTCAGCTCACGGGCGAGGTCGGCACCGGCAAGACCACCATCTGCCGCACCCTGCTCAGGCAGCTCCCGGAGCACGTGGACGCCGCGCTCATCTTCAACCCGCAGCTCACCGTGCCGGACCTGCTCGAAAGCATCTGCACCGAGCTGCACATCGACCTCCCCACCGAGCATCCCTCCATCAAGGTGCTCAGCGACCGATTGTATTCCCACCTGCTCGATGCCAACGCGCGTCGGCGGCGCACGGTGCTGATCATCGACGAGGCGCAGAACCTGAGCCCGGAGGTGCTGGAGGAGGTGCGCCTGCTCACCAATCTGGAGACCGACGACGCAAAGCTGCTGCAGGTTTTTCTCATCGGCCAGCCGGAGCTTCGCAGCCTGCTCGCAAAAAATGAGCTGCGCCAGCTCCGGCAGCGGATCACGGCCCGCTATCACCTCGAGCCGCTCGACCCGGACGAGACGCGGCACTACATTCGCCACCGGCTGTCGGTGGCCGGATGCGATCGCGGCATCTTCACCCGGCGGGCGGTGCGCCGAGTGTATCGGCTGACGGGCGGGATCCCGCGCCGCATCAACATCCTCTGCGACCGCGCGCTGCTCGGCGCGTACACGACCAGCGCCGAGCGGGTGAACGGCGCCATCGTCGCCCGCGCCAGCAAAGAGATCGAGGGCGGGAGGGCAACCGCGCCGCAGCGCTTGGCGCGCTACGCCACGGTCGCCGTCGCGGTGATGGCGGTGACGGCGGTTGCCGGCCTCGTGCTCAGGCCCGCCGACCTGCCCGTGTCCGAGTGGATCGATCGGGCGTCCGCTGCGCTGGGATCGCGATCTCCAGAGCAACCGGCGCGCGTCGGCGATCCGCCGCCGTCCGGCGAGGCCGAAGCGGTCATCGCAAGCGTCGAGTCCGCCGAGCCGGCTGCGGAGGTTATACCGCTGCCCGACGGCGAGCTGTCGCTGTCACTCGAGCCCGCGCAGATGCCCGAGCTGCCCGCTGAACCCGCGCCGCCGGCGACCCCATCGACCCCGGCATCCCCGCCGCCGCCATCCGAGCCGCCAGCCGCGGTGGAACCGCTCTCCCCGTCTAAAGCGGCTGTCACCGCGGAGCCGCAACCGCTGAGCGCCGACGAGGTCATCGCTGCCATCGATGGCGACGGCTGGCTGCAGGCCGTGCTGGGGCTTTCGAAGCTCTGGCGCGTGCCGCCGCCGTCGGCGGGCGCGTCGCTGTGCGACTGGGCGCGCGCTCAGGATCTGGAGTGCCACTCGAAGCCGGCGTCGTGGCCCGAGCTTCGCGCCTTCGATCTGCCGGCCGTGCTCGAGCTCGTCGCCGGCCAGGATGCCGCCGTTCACCTGCTGCTGTTCGGGCTCTCCGGCGACGAGGCGATGGTGCTGGTGGACGGACGCGAGCAGCGCATTGCGCGCGCAGAGCTCGAGGGCGTGTGGCGTGGCGAGCAGGTGCTGCTGTGGCGTCCGTCGCTCGGCGGCAACGGCAGCATCCGGCTGGGTCAGACGGGGGAACGGGTGCGCTGGCTGCGCGATGCCCTCGGGTCCATCGATGGCGGCGAGGCGTCGTCCGGCGACAACGAGCGCTTCGACGCCGCGCTGCTCGAACGGGTGAAAGCCTTCCAGCGCGAGCGCGGCCTCGACGTCGACGGCATCGTCGGCCCGCAGACGTTCGTTCATCTGAACCTGATGGCCTCGAGAGAGGGCGCGCCGAGTCTGGCCGCGGCGACGGATGCCGGCGGTCGCGCCTGGCGCGAAGCGTCGGTGGCGATGGAGGCGCGCTGAGCCGATGTCCTACATCCTCGACGCCCTGACCAAGTCGCAGCAAGAACGCCGGGAAGGCGGCGTGCCGACGCTCAGCACGCCGCCCCTTGCGCTCGATCCGGCGAAGGGGGCGCACGCCCGCTACGCCTACGGCGCGCTGATTCTGCTGGCCGGCGCCACGGTGCTGTTCGCCGCGCAGATGCTGTTCCGCCAGAACGACGGCTTCAACGTCCCGCCGCGGACGGCGGCCGATGCGCCCGCCGGCGCCGCGCCGGCCGCACCGGCGGCGGCGCCAGACCGCGATCCGGGTCTTTCGCCGACGACGCCCGAAACCGTGGCGCCTTCGACGCCATCGCTTCGACCTGCCCCGCCGGTGGCGGATGAACCGGGCCCTCCACCGCACACGCCGTCGACGGGCGACATTGCGCAGGCCGCGAGACCATCCAGACCGATGCCGTCGCCATCTCCCGGGCCGGGCCGGCGAGGCGACTCCGCGCTCACCGAGGCGCCCATCGCAAGCCCGCCGCGGCTGGTTGCGCCGGCTGACGAGCCACTCGCGTCGACGTCGTCGAGCGACCCGGCGGCCGCGCCGCCTCCGGTGTCCAGCGAGGAGGCGGCTTTCCAGAGCGCGGAGGACCGCCTGTTTCCCGGTGCCCGGGAAGCGATGCATCCGGAGACGGCGAGGCTGGCGGAGGAGCTGCTGGAATTGGCTGCGCGGCCGGCCCCGAGTGTCGTCATCCCGGACCAGCCCGCGCTTCCGGATGCCGGCTCGCCGCCCGCGTCACCGCAGGCAGCGAATCCGACTGCGCCCTCTTCTCCGCATGGCGGCACGGCAACCGCCGCCGCGCGCGTCGATGTGACGCCCGCAGCAGCGCGAGTTCCTCCCGGCGGCGAGGTGCTGCCCGGCGTGCGCGCGCTGCCGGACGACGTGCAGGCGAGCCTGGGCCGGCTCACCATCAATGCCCACGTCTACGACGACGATCCCTCCGGCCGCATGGTGATCATCAACATGAACCGCTACGGGGAAGGCGAGCGCCTGCGCGAGGGACCGCGCGTCGAAGCCATCACCGTCAAGGGCGCGGTCCTCAGCTATCAGTCGCACCGCTTTCACCTCAACGCCCGCTGAATACGCTGGAATACGGGGACAGTATACTTAATTCGACGAAGTCGCTCGTTTACAAGGAGCTAAGGAGATGGCCAGGATGGCCGGTGTCGTCTTTCCATATCATCCCCACCCCGTCACGCGGCGGAAATAGGTAAATAGGTATACTGTTCCTGAGGGATCCCCGCAAAAGATGACCTCATGTGGGGATCTGCGAGGGCACAGCTTCGTTGAGTTTCCGCACGGCCAGGCGTAAGTCGCCGACCGTCACTTTGAGCGCCCGAGCCAGCAGACTTCGACCGACAAAGAATACGGACAGCACGCGTAGGGTGCAATAAGCGAAGCGCATTGCACCGGATGTTTCCGCGCACGATGTGATTCGGTTCTCCA
>DATIPL010000167.1:0-3675 GCA_035471965.1 Gammaproteobacteria bacterium | reverse complement strand
GCAACACTGGTAATCGAAAAGAGCGCCGCGTTGATCCGAAAAGCTGCATCGAAGCGTGTGGCAAAGAATTTCCCGACCAGGCACAGCAGCGCGCCGCTGGCGCCGAAGCCCAACAGGGCAATGCTGATGACCATGTATGCGAAGTGATGCCACTGGACAATGGCAAACAACCGCGCCAGCAGGATCTCGAAGCCGAGCACTGCAGAGGAAATCAGCGCCACCGGAAGCAGGGTGCCGAGCCGGGAAACTTCGCGATCCGCCGTCATTTTCGATGATATGCCTGAGCGTCCCGGAAGCCTGCGACGGTCTGTGCGACAAAGCGCCTGCTAGTGTTCACCGGTAAGCGGAACGAAACGCACCGGCAGGATCTGCTTCACCCGTACCCGGTCCAGCCCGAGCTTCTCCACCAGCACCAGCTGTTGAACGGCAAAACCGCTGCCAACCGGAATTACCATTTTGCCGCCGACCTTGAGCTGGTCCACGAGCGGCGGGGGTATGTGGCTCGCCGCGGCGGTGACCAGAATGGCGTCGAAAGGCGCGCGTTCTTTCCAACCGTAATAACCGTCGCCGTGCCGCACGGTAACGTTGTCGTAACCGAGGCGCGCAAGCCGTTCAGAGGCGCTTTCCGCCAGCGGCGCGATAATCTCGATGGTGAATACATCGCTCACGAGCTCCGCCAGCACCGCAGCCTGGTAGCCGGAACCGGTGCCCAGTTCGAGAACGTGGCTTTGCTCGTTGACGCCTGCGAGCGCAGTCATCAAGGCAACAATGTATGGCTGGGAAATCGTCTGACCGTGCCCAATGGGCAGCGGACGATTGGCGTAGGCTTTTCCGACTTGTGACGACCCGACGAACTCGTGCCGCGGCACCTTGCCCATCACGCTCATGACTCGTTCGTCCGGCGCAAGCCCGCCGAGCTCCCGCTCGGTGAGCGACCAGAGAGCGACGATGTCCTCCACCATACGACTGCGTTCCTCTGCATAAGGCTGCTGATCCTGCGAAAGAAGCTGGTTGCCGGACGCGAAGCAGACGGCGAGAAGGACAAAAGACACTGCGGATCTCAATGCAAAGCTCATTTCCGATACTTTCGAGTGTGTCATGCTGTGGAAGTAATCAGACAGTGTCTCTATGAAGTCCTTTCACTCTCTTTTTGCCGCGATTGCATCTTCGAGCTTTCCCCGTACCAGGTTGATGTGCAGCCTTAGATGGTAGAGCTGATCGGCGTAGGAAAGCGGCACTTCCACCCTGGAGACTTCCTTCTCCATGCGATCGATCGCCGCCATGTATTCCTGCAGGCGGCCGCGGTCGGCTTCTCCACGCAGAGCCGGATCGATGGCGAGCAGCTCCCGGTACCAGCGGAAAATGCGCGAGCGTATGCGCCAGCGGAGCACAGGCGGCATGATTCTCATCAGCGGGATAGCCAGCGCAACCAGCGGCAGCAGCATCACCAGCATTCGGTCGATGAAAGTCGCGACCCAGAATGGCAGAAAGCGCTGAAGAAAGGGCGGGCCTGACTTGAAGTAGCGCCGCGCGTCCGGGCTCAAAGGAAACTCCAGATACTTCTCTGAGGGGAATTCCCCACGCTTCTCGAACAATCCACCGCCCCCGTGCACCTCATCCGCTGCCTGAAGCAGCAGGTCCACCAGCGCGGGATGCAGGCTGGGGCTCGCCACCAGAGTGGCCGCTGGAGCGAGCAGCGCCACGTCCCCGGCGGGCACATTGGCGCTCATGTTGATGACCCCTTCCGGCAGCGTCACAGCAGAGAGAAAACGATGTATGCGGCTGTACGCGGCAGCGCGCTTGAAGTTCATGAGGCGTATGTTCGAAACGTCGAGAAGCGCTTTCACTGAAGGTGAATCCGGTGACGCCACCAGAAAGACCGCGTCGACCTCACCGCCGATAAGCGCATCCGCGGCCTTGTGCCCGCCCAGCGGCAGCAAGGTCGCGCTCGATTCTGAAATCCCATTATCGGCCAGAATCGTCATGGCCACTGCGCGGCTTCCACTGCCTTCCGCCCCCACCGCCAAACGCCTGTCGCGAAACACGGTGACGTCGTCCACGGGCGCGTCCGCACGGTAAAAGACCCACAACGGTTCGAAATACAGGCTGGCGAGACCGAGCAACTCTTCGCCACTTGCGAATTCCCCCGTCCCGCCCTGCACGAAGGCCACGTCCGCGCCGTCCGACCCCGCTTCGAGCAGTCTCAAGTTCTCCAGGGAGCCCGCGGTCGCCCGCACCTCGAGCTCTATGCCGTTGGCCTGCAGTAGCTCTTTGTAGCGTTGACCGTAGAGATAATAGGCGCCGTCCACTCCACCGGTGGCAAGCGTGATCCTTTTCGGCGGCGCCGGGTCCACGAACTGATAGGCAAAGATGAACCCGGCCAAGGTCACGACCATTGCCGGCGCCAGTACTCCGACGTGATCTTTCCATGATCGGGTATCCGCTCTTGCCGCCACGTTCCAGCCCTCCTTCCAGTCGCGCCGCCAGGCTTTCGCACGGTAGAGAGTAATGTAATTGCGGTGGCGGTTGAAACGACCGTTCCGGAAGGGGCGGCTCCCGGGGGCGGAGGATCGATCCCCGCCGCTGGCCGACACGGCGCAGAGCGTTCCAGGGAAACGTCGTGGATTGGCGATCCCGCGGTGGCGACGAGCACGGGAACTGACAGCGAAGGATTCGTAAAAAAACGACGCGCTCAAAGCCCACTGCCGGAGCATGGTGCCGGCAGCGCGCGCGGCCTTTGACGCGGAGGTCCTACCGCATACGCTCATGACCCTTTACGGAGCCGGTAGCGTTTGCGAATTCCCGGGTGCTGGTCTCCGCACCCGTCACGCCACCGGCGAATGGGTCGACGCCCTCGAAACGCACCCGAAAATCGAGCCTGGAATCAAATCCGGCCGCGCGCCCACACCTGAGCGGGCCGCCGGCAGGCGACTCTCAGCCGAGGAAAGGCAAAGGCGACAATATGCTCGTTTCCAAATCGATAGCGCTCCGGTTCGTGGAAATAAGCATACTGTCCCCTCGATTCAATTCACTGCTACAGGTTATTCAGAATAATCCGCATCGCCTCGGCAAGCGTTTTTACCGACCCGCCATGATTGCCTGCCTTATGCTGTGCCGCGCCTTCGTCGCGAAGCATTTCCACTTCTTCTTTCTGTTTGGCGCTCAGGTTGGCCTTCGGCATTGCGTTGTCGATGGCCTTGATGTCGGCCGGGCAGTGGAAAGCAAGCGCCGGCGCTGAATATAGCGTCAGCGCCACTGCGCAGATCGTAGAGCGTGAGATCATGATGTTGCCTCCTCTTTTTGCTCAGAAAGAAAATTGACATGACGCTTAGTCTGCGAGCGCCGCATCATTGAAAAGCTCGAATGGGACATCAAAACAGCTTTGTGATCAACCTGCGAATGGACAACGCCCGAGTATCGAAAGCAAAGATTATTGATATGAATGCCGTTTGAACACAATTTGATGCGGAATCATCCGCCGGGTTCCGCCCAACCCGCGTTGGCAGGGTAGAATATACCGCCACAGCCGCTGGTGATTGACTTTGTGACGCCTCGAATGAATCAAAAGTGTCAGCCGGCACGGGTAACCGGCTGATATCGGCGTCCACAATCAGCAGTCCGTTTCAATCGCCGGCCTCTATCCACGATCAAGCGAGGAGTCAGATGATCGTCACC
>DATIPL010000166.1:0-2601 GCA_035471965.1 Gammaproteobacteria bacterium | reverse complement strand
TCTTACCGACGAGCGCGGGCGTAACCGGATCTTCGGTCACGTGCACGATTTCACCGGGCCCGGTGCCCTTTCTCGTATCCACGATACGAATGACTTCGCCGCCGGTGATGACTTCGAGCACGCCACGGTCGCCCGGCTGGCCACCGCCGGTGGGATAAAACACCGTGCGGTCGAGGTGCACACCCTGGTCGTCCACGGCAGTAACCTGCGCTTCGCACGACCTGGCATAAGCGTCCCGCCTGAAAATTTCATCGGTCATTGACCGTGTACCTCAGGGGTGCGCTTTCCCGTCGCGTACTCGGCTGCCGTCATCAGCGTTTCTACCGGCACCGCGCCGGAAACGAAGTACTTTCCGAAGAGGAAGCCCGGGACGCCCCGGATACCGAGCATTGCGGCCCGCGTCTGCTGTTGCTCGAGCCTTCGCTCGAAGGATTCGTCTGTGAGCGCCCGCTCCACCGAGTCATCCGGCATTCCCACTTCGCGAGCGATTTCGCGCAATACTTTCTCGTCGCCGATGTTCCTCTGCTCGGCGAAATACGCGCTGAAGAGTCGCTTGTGCAGCTTCTCGAATGTCCCGTCGTTGAGGTCCTTGGCTGCTTCCGCGAGCAGCAGGGCCCGATGCGAGTTGGTGGTGAAGCTCCTGGGCGCGAGCTCCAGTCCGTCGGCCGCCGCCATGGCCTCGAGATTGGCCATCATCCGCCGCCACTGTTCCGGAGAATAGCCGAGCTCGGAGACGGGCTTGCCTTCGGCCGGATTGTCCGGGTGGATTTCGAAGAAGCTCCAATCGACTTCGAGGTCGAAATGGCATTTCAGCTTCTCCAGCCGGGCGTCGCCGACGTAGCAGAACGGGCATACGTAGTCGGAAAAAACGGTGACTTTGAGCGGCGCTTTGGTTTCCTCTTCCATATGCTTCCGGCCCTGGGCGGAACATTACCGCCGTCGACTGGCAACGAACGCCGCCAATCGATCGGCAGCGTGGGAAAAAAAACCCCCGCAGCGACCGTTGCAGGGGCATTCTTACACCGGCGGCGTGACGCCTTACCGGCTTCGCGCGCTGATTATGCGTGCTCGCGGCGATACTGCTCGATCATTGCCGCCATTTTATCCTTGGCGAGCAATTTCTCTTTTTTCATCGTTCCCAGTGTGATGTCGTCGACCGGCAGAACGCCGAGTTCAGCATTACGTACTTTTTCTTTGAGGTCGTTGTGCTGCTTGAATAGTTGTTGAAATTGCGCGTTATCGTTGAGAAGTGAAGTCACAATATCCTGATCGTATTCGAACATCGATGGCCCACCCGATGTTGGTTGTGAAAACAAGGTACAGTGGTGGTCTGTCCGCTCTCCTGGACACTGTAAACACCCTAGCGGAAATGGCCTAATCCGACAACCGGGTCCGGACCCGGAGATACGCTGGAAATGAGGCATAACCCTCTGTTTAAAAGAGCTTTTAAAGATTTCTATTCCGCCGGTTGTGAGCGGCACCGGGGATCCGGCCGGGCGTTCTTCCCGCGCCGCGGCCGAAGGCGGCTCCCCACCTCGCCGGGTGCCCTTCGGTGAAGGCGCTGTGGCTGGAAAACGGCACCCTGCGACTCGCCACCAGATCGATGCCGGAGGTGGAAGCGGGCGAAGCGTTGATCAAGGTACTGAAGGCGGGCATATGCGGCACCGATGCCGCGCTTGTCGCCGGCCTGTACGACTTTGTCGGTACTCCGGGTCACGAGTTCGTTGGCCGGGTGGTGTCCGCACCGGAGGCGTTGATGGGCCAGCGCGTCGTGGGCGAAATCAACGTCGCCTGTGGAAAGTGCGGAATCTGCATGTCGGGGTGGAGAAAACATTGCTTCCGTCGAACGGCGCTCGGGATTCGCGGACGCAACGGCTGCTTCGCGGAGTTCCTGACGCTTCCGCTGGAAAACCTCCACCGGGTACCCCCCCAGGTCGGTGACGACGCCGCGGTGTTTACCGAGCCCCTTGCGGCGGCGCTCGACGTTCTCGACCACATCGACCTGAAAACGATCGAACGCGTCCTCGTCGTCGGCGACGGAAAGCTGGCGCAGCTCGTGTGCCGCGTACTCGCCCTGGAAGACCTCAGCGTGGACGTCGTGGGGCGGCACCGGCGCAAGCTTGATCGCCTGGAAGGCGTCTCCCGAATATTCGGCGGCAAACGGGCACCGGCGGGGCGGCGTTACGATGTCGCCGTCGAGTGCAGCGGAAACTCGACGGGACTGGCAACGGCGCTGAATGCGTTGAAACCTCGCGGCACGCTGGTCGTGAAAAGCACCTTTCACGCCGTGCCGACGATGGACGCGACCAGACTGGTCGTCGATGAGCTGCGCCTGGTGGGATCGCGTTGTGGGCCGTTTACACGCGCGCTCGAGCTTCTTGCCGCCGGCAGGGTGAGCACCGAACCGTTGATTGACGCCCGCTATGCGCTGGACCAGGGCCTGGAAGCATTTGAAAGAAGTGATCAGGCCGGGGTGCTGAAAGTCCTCCTGGACATCGGCGCATGAGGGAATTCGCTTCAGGCGGCTGCGGAAACCGGAGGCGCCGAGATGAGCGGCGGCATGGGGCAGTCCAACGCCTCGGCAACCGCCCGCAGCAGCTC
>DATIPL010000165.1:0-1838 GCA_035471965.1 Gammaproteobacteria bacterium | reverse complement strand
GGTCGGGGTACACGGTTCGCTGGTAATTGGCGTACAGTTCGTTTGCCGCAGCTTCCGCCGCCTCGGTATTGCCGGATCCGACCGCTTCCATGACATCCTCGAAGAGGTTCGATGCCTCGATCTGCGTCTTTTCGATTCTGGCCTGCCACTGATTCCAGCCGAAAATTGCCGCCACGCCGAGCAATACACCCGCGATGACGAAGCGGCCGTTTTCCGCCCACCAGGCGCGTAACTCTTCCAGTTGTTCTTTTTCCGATCGATCGTTCACTATGTCTTCCAGGTTGTTCGATTCAAATTCGCCGCCGTATCGTATCCGCCAGTTCTCCGAACGCGACGCTCGTTTGATCCTCATCGCTGCGCAAAGGTTTCAGGCCCGCTTCACCCCGCGCGACTTCGTCGTCGCCCAGTATTACGGCGACCTTGGCACCGCTCCTGTCGGCCCGCCGCAATTGCGACTTGAAACTGCCGCCGCCGAGATTCAGTTCCACATTCGCGTCCGGCACGGCGTCGCGAAGGTTCTCCGCTACTTCGAAACCGACGCCGAGCGCGGCATCGCCGACGGCGACAACGTACACGTCCGGAGCGCCGTTTGTTACCTCCCCTCCACAAGCCTCGTACAGGGCAACCAGTCGCTCGATGCCCATTGCCCAGCCGATGGCCGGAGTCGGGCGCCCGCCGAGCATTTCGACCAGCTCATCATAGCGCCCGCCCGCGCATACGGCGCCCTGTGCCCCGAGAGCATCGGTGAGCCATTCGAACACCGTCAGGTTGTAATAGTCGAGACCGCGCACGATGCGCGGATTGACGACATACGGTACCTCGGCCGCATCCAGTAACGCCTTCAGTCCCTCGAAGTGCCGCGATGATTTCTCATCGAGAAACTCGAGCATCACCGGCGCATCCGCGATCAAGCCCTGCATTTCGGGGACCTTGCTGTCCAGGATACGCAGAGGGTTGGTCTCGAGGCGGCGAATACTATCTTCATCCAGCTTGTTTTTCACGGCCGTAAAATATCGAACCAGTTCTTCCCGGTAACGAGCGCGGGTGTCACGCGTCCCGAGCGAGTTGATTTCGAGGGTCAGCCGATCGATTCCCAGCCGCTCCCACATGCGAGCGCAGAGAATGATGAGTTCGGCATCCACGTCCGGTCCTTCGTAACCGATCGCTTCCACGTCGAACTGGTGGAACTGGCGATAGCGTCCCTTTTGCGGCTTTTCATAGCGAAACATGGCGCCCGCGGTCCACAGCTTTTGCCGCTGATTGTGGAACAGGCCATGGGTCAGGCCGGCCCGCACGATGCTGGCTGTCGCTTCGGGCCGCAGTGTGAGGCTCTCACCGTTGCGGTCCTCGAACGTGTACATCTCCTTTTCCACGATGTCGGTAACTTCACCGATGGATCGACGAAAAAGCTCAGTGTATTCGACCAGCGGCAGGCGAATTTCGCGGTACCCGTACGACTCGACGACCTCGCGAACGATCCTTTCCAGGTGACGCCACGTGTCGCAGGCGTCCGGCAGGATGTCGTTCATGCCCCGAATGGCTTTAGGCTTCACCGTAAATCCACTCGCTGCCGCGTCCCGCCTTGTTTTCTGCCCGCATCTTACTGGCGGTTTATCGTGAACCTGGCCATCCGGCCTCGGCGGGCGGAAGCGGGTATCGGATAGTCCCGGCCTTCGACGGCAATACTCACCTTTTCGTAATCGCCCAATACGACGCTGAGCGGTTCGTCACCCGATAACGTTACCGCCGTGCCTTCTTTTCCGAGATTGTAGAAAAGTATCCGGCCGGAAGCGTCCGTCACCTCTGTCCAGCATTCCCCCGAGAACGCCAGTTCCATC
>DATIPL010000164.1:0-1574 GCA_035471965.1 Gammaproteobacteria bacterium | reverse complement strand
GCGATCCGAGGAGCTGACACCGGCCCTGCGGGTGCTGTTCGGCAAGCTGCTCAAGATCAGCTTGATCGTCATTGCCGCGGTATTCGCGATGTCGGGGCTCGGCATCGACCTGACGGCGTTCACCATCTTCTCAGGCGCCGTGGGCGTGGGACTCGGCTTCGGTCTCCAGAAGGTCGTCTCCAATTTCATCTCAGGCATCATCATTTTGATGGATCGCTCCATCAAGCCCGGGGACACAATCTCCCTGGGTGAAACCTTTGGCTGGATCCGGGAGCTTCGCGCGCGTTTCGTCTCCGTGGTGACCCGGGACGGACGCGAATACCTGATTCCGAACGAGGACTTCATCACCCGGGAGGTCATCAACTGGTCGTTTTCCAACGAGCTGGTGCGGCTGGACGTGCCGTTCGGTGTCTCCTACGATTCCGATCCACACCAGGTCACTGCGCTGGCCATCGAGGCGGCTTCGACAGTAGACCGGGTGGTCCCGAGCAAGGACCCGGTCTGCTGGTTGACAGGATTCGGTGATTCGTCTCTGGATTTTCTTCTTCGCTTCTGGATCAACGATCCCCAGAACGGCATCACCAATATTCGAGGCAAAGTGCTGCTGGCGCTCTGGGATGCCTTCAAGGCCAACGGCATCAAGATTCCCTTCCCCCACCGTGAGGTCATCATGAAGACTCCGGTGCAACTGGCCGGACAGGCCGCGAGCGACGCATTCGAGCCGTCCAAATCCGCCGGTAAGGAAGATATCCCTCGACAGACCACCGGCTGAGTCCGGTGCCCGTAAACGATGCTGACGAGCAAGCGGCGATTCGACCCGCCGAATCAATCTGACGACGTGCGAATAAAGAAACGGCCGCGCGCGCTGCCGACGAGCAAATCGATTATTCGGCCATTCGCGGGGGCCGCGATGGCCTCGTTTCGCAGCCATAGCTCCACCGTTTCCCAGAGGATCTGCTGCAACGCCGGCTTTTCCACGGAGTCATCGAAGAAAAGCGCCCTACCCGCCGCATCTTTCCGATTGGAACGGGCGTGTCATTCATCTGTAAGCCACCTGTGAACCTCCCCGGGTTAGTTTCGAAACCGAGAGCGCGGTGAGCGTGTCGCCCGGTTTCGATGGTCCAGTAATAAACGATTGCCGAAGTCAAACCCGCGACCACATGCAGGACTGATCCGGTCCGAAATACCGAGACGCTCCGGTTGGGGCGGGGGCGAGGCCTTCACGCCGCGGCGTTCTCGAGAAAACCCGGGAGGTTTCCATGAACCGGCCAATTCGATTCTTGATTCCCTTGTTCCTGATTCTCGCCGCGGCCCAGATCGGGCGGCTGAAAGCCCAGGAAAGCGCTGCGGATCTCCCCAGGCTCGTCATCGACGGCAATCGCATCTCGGCGGCGCTCGAGGACGGCTGTCTGCTCCACACCCAGAAGCCGGACCGCTGCCGCAACTTGATCGCCCGGCAGGCGGGCGTCGAGCTGCCGCGGCCGCCCGAGCTTACGCTTACCCGGGACGAAGCACCCTGAATCCGGATCAACGTGGACGCGCAACTGCCGTCAGAAACTGCGGGGTTGAAGTCT
>DATIPL010000163.1:0-1973 GCA_035471965.1 Gammaproteobacteria bacterium | reverse complement strand
GCGGTGCGCGGGCGGCAGGGCCCGAGAGAAACGACAGGCATTCATAACCACAGGGAAGGTTGCAATCATGAAGCTCGTCAAACTGTGCGCCGTGGCCACCACGTTCGTGGCTCTGGGCGCAGGTCCCGCCTTGGCCGGCCCAACGCTCGATGCGGTCAAGGAACGAGATTCCGTTCGCTGCGGCGTGAACACCGGCTTGGCCGGCTTCAGCATCGCCGACAGCCAGGGTAAATGGACGGGGTTGGACGTCGATTACTGCCGGGCGCTGGCCGCGGCCGTGCTGGGCGATGCGAGCAAGATTTCTTTCGTGCCGCTGTCGGCCCAGCAGCGTTTTACTGCCCTCCAGTCGGGCGAAATCGATGTCCTGTCGCGCAATACGACCTGGACCCTGACGCGCGACGCTTCGCTGGGCATCCAGTTCGCCGGCGTCACCTTTTACGACGGCCAGGGCTTCATGGTCCCCGCCGACCTCGGCGTGACAAGTGCCAAGCAGCTTTCCGGCGCCTCGGTCTGCGTCCAGACCGGCACCACGACGGAGCTCAACCTGGCCGACTATTTCCGTGCCAATAACATGCAGTTCACGCCGGTCGTCTTCGAGGGCCTGGAGGAATCGCTCTCGGCCTTCTTCGCCGGCCGCTGCCAGGTCTACACGACCGACAAGTCGGGTCTCGCGTCGATCCGCTCGGTCGACGCCCCCAATCCCGACGACTACCTGATCCTGCCCGAGACGATCTCCAAGGAGCCGCTCGGTCCGTCCGTACGACGGGGCGACGACGAGTGGTTCGCGATCGCCAAGTGGGTGGTCTTCGGACTGCTCGAAGCCGAGGAGAAGGGCGTGACGTCGGCCAACGTCGACCAGATGAAGGCCAACAGCGACAGCCCCACCGTCAAGCGCCTGCTCGGCACTTCGGGCGAGATGGGCCAGCTGCTCGGCCTCGACAGCGAATGGGCCTACCGCATGATCAAGCAGGTCGGCAACTACGGCGAGATCTATGCGCGCAACGTCGGCCCGGAGACGCCGCTCAAGCTGGAGCGCGGGCTCAACGCGCTTTGGGTTGACGGCGGACTGATGTACGCGATGCCGGTACGCTGAAGGTCGGCCGCCGCCCCGCCCGCCGGGGCGGCGGCGCCCTTTTCGGGCCGGTGACGCGGGACCCGACAGGAACATGACGGACCAGGCAAGCCCCGGTCGAACACGTCCGGCCGCACGGCGCGGGTCGATCTGGAACGACCGGCGGTTCCGGGCAATCCTCTATCAGATCCTGGTGATCGGCGGTGTCATCCTGCTCGCCGTCTATCTCGTATCGAACACCCTCGACAACCTGGAGACGCGCCAGATCCGCACGGGCTTCGGTTTCCTGGACCGGGAGGCCGGATTCAACATCGGCGAAAGCGTGATCTCCTATCAGCCCGCCGACAGCTATTTCCGGGCCTTCATGGTCGGCGTTCTGAACACCCTGCGCGTCTCGCTGCTCGGCATCGTGTTGGCCACGATCATCGGCACGATCATCGGAATCGCGCGGCTGTCGCGCAACTGGCTGATCGCGAAGTTGGCCTCGGCTTACGTCGAGATACTCCGGAACATACCGCTGCTGCTCCAGCTGTTCTTCTGGTACGCGGTCATGACCGGGCTGCTGCCGATCACCCGGGAAGCCCTCAACATCATGCCCGGGGTCTACCTGAGCAGCAGCGGCCTGCAGTATCCGGTGCCCAACCCGAATCCCGTGTACGACGCGATGGGGATCGTGTTTCTGCTCGGCATCGTGGTGAGCATCGTCTACCACCGCTGGGTCAGGAAGCGGCAAGAGGCAACGGGCCAGCGCCTGCCCGAGTTGTTGCCGGTTTTTGGAATGATCGTCGGCCTGCCGGCCCTCGTCTTCCTGATCGGAGGCGCGCCGGTCGATCTCGATACGCCGGAATGGAGAATCTTTAACTTTCAGGGCGGCGGCAAGGTTTCGCCCGAGTTTCTGGCG
>DATIPL010000162.1:0-2133 GCA_035471965.1 Gammaproteobacteria bacterium | reverse complement strand
TCCATGGCCGTATTGCCGCCTCCGTACACCGCCACCCGGCGTCCCAGCATCGGGCGCTCTCCGCTTTCCACATCGCGCAGGAACCTCAAGGCATCGAGGATCTTGCCGGCATCGCGGGCAGGAATGTCGGTGCGCTGGCTGATATGCGCGCCCACGGCGACAAAAACGGCGTCGAATCCGCCGGATTCCTTCTCCGCCTTCAGGTCTTCGACCTTGTGCTCCAGAACGATGCGCACGCCCGCGGCCTCGATGCGACGAATCTCGGCATCGAGCACGTCCCGCGGCAGCCGGTACTTGGGAATTCCGAAGTGCATCATGCCGCCCGCCAGCGGCCCCGCATCCCGGATCTCCACCGAATGGCCGAATCGCGCCAGATGCCAGGCACAGGAGAGTCCGCTCGGGCCGCCGCCGATGACCAGGATCCGCCTGCCGCTGGACTCGGCCGGTTTCAAAGGACGCCACTCCCTGGCGATCGCCTGGTCTCCGAGGAAGCGCTCCACGGCGTGTATCGCCACCGGCGAGTCGAGCTGCGCGCGGTTACAGTCGTCTTCGCAGGGGTGATAGCAGACCCGTCCGTGGGTCGCCGGCAGCGGATTGTCCGCTACGACTTGACGCCACGCCTCCTCCAGGCGGTTCTGCTGCACCAGCGCGAGCCAGGCCTGAATGTTCTCGCCGGCAGGGCAGGCGTGGTTGCAGGGGGGCAGCAGATCCACGTAGCGGGGGCGACGGGTGCGCCTGATGCCGGAGAAACCGCCATGGCGCAGATCCGGCGGCTGAGTCAAATCGTGGTTCCGATGGCTCATGAATCTGCCTGCGACAAAGTCATCCGCTGTCGAGGGCGGGCCGCCGCCCTGCGCGACAGGTACTTATTAGCCGATCCACGCGGTTCCGGAAGTGACGGAGGTCAATGGAACGGCGGGCGGAATCGCGGGTTCGGGAAAATAACCGGCCGGAATGGGTGAATCTCACGGCTGATCCGGTTCCGGCTGAAATGGCCTATCCATTGACGCAGGTCATGGCCGGTGCGCAGCAGAAACGGGAGGGCTTCGCTGAGAAGAATCGCTGAGAGTCGGTGTCGGATGGAGGTTTCCGGCGGCCGGGGCGGATTCTCGAGGTGGTGTGGCATGTACGACATCGTTGCCCGTGAAGACTTTTCCGAATCCACCTTTCTTCTTGAGGTGAAGCATCCGCTGCTCGCCAAGGCGGCCAGGACGGGTCAGTTCGTCATTGTCATGTCCCACGTCGATGGCAAGCGCGTTCCGCTGACTACTGCGGACTTTTCCCGAGAGCAGGGCACCATCACCCTGATCAGTCAGGCCGGTCGGACGGATTGCTGCAATGGCGGCGAAAAGGGTCGGAAAAGCCGGAAAAAGGGCTGAGAGCGGATAGGCTTACCTGCTTGTGAATCCGTTCGGGGAGTCACCCTTATCCATACGGTGTCGGCCCGAGGACAACCGCAGATCCTTCAGGTTGATGCCGACGTTCACGTCGGTCTTCAGGCGCACCAGCGCGACGGACAGCCGCGCCTGAGCCGCCTCGGCGCTGAGCACTCTGCCGAGTCGGCCCGGAATCTCCTTTGCGCTCGCCAGAATCTCCTCGAGCGTGCCGTATTCATGGATCAGCTTTGCCGCGGTGCGCGCGCCGACCGATCTCACCCCGGGAATGTTCAGCGATTTGTCGCCCATGAGTCCGAGCAGGCAGGTCAGCTGCGACGGGGTGACGTCATACTTTTTACTTATATAAGCACGGTCGAGATCGCGTTCGGCGAAGTGATCGCGGATCCGGATCCTTTCGCCCGCGAGCTGACACATGCTCTTGTCAGTAGAGAGAATCACCACCTGTCCGTCGCGAGCTGCTGTTTTGACGGCGATGGTCGCGATCACATCGTCCGCTTCGAAACCGGGCACGGAAAGGCAACGAACACCCAGGTTCGCGATTGCTTCCTCGACTCGATGCAGATTCAGCCGCAGCAGCTCCGGCATCGGCGGGCGGTCTCGCTTGTAGTCGGGAAACAACTCGTGCCGCCAGCTCCTGCCGCCCGCATCGAATACGCACGCCGCATGCGTGGGCGCCAGCTCCTTCAAAGCACGTCGCGTGGAGCTGATCGTGGATTCGAGCGCGCCTTCGAAATGC
>DATIPL010000161.1:0-2794 GCA_035471965.1 Gammaproteobacteria bacterium | reverse complement strand
TCCGGACCTTTCAACTGGAAAGTTATCAACGCGTTGTCGAAGGAAAGCTCTATTCCGGAGGGCAGGTGTCATTCAACGAGAACGATCCCCGTTTCGAGCCGGAAACTCAACACACACTGGTTCAGCTTTACAATACGATGCAGTTCGGAGCAGGATCCCGCAAGAGGATCGAAGAACCCGTTCCTGAGAACCTTTCCTTCGTCATCGGTCACCACGTAGGCCTCTCCCGGGCGCAGGAGCTGCAGTTGCTCACCATGCCGGCGGAGCGCGACCGGCAGATGTATCTTCTGCAGCAGCTTCTGCAAATGCAGTAGCGGAGGCTCCATGGACGATGCCGACATGGATCTGGCGAGCGGAATCGCGGCCTTCGAGTCAAAGGAGTTTCGCCGTTCGCTTCAGCTGCTGCAACCTCTGGCGGAGAACGGAAATCCGGAAGCACAGTATCGTCTGGCCGTGCAGTATCAGGCCGGCCTCGGAGTGGTGCCGAACGAACTGCAGGCCTATCGATGGATGCGGGAAGCCGCGGCGCAGAATCATGATCTCGCAATGCACGCTCTCGGGATCATGTATCTCTACGGCGAGTGCGTGGAAAAGAACGAGCGTGAAGCGGCGAAGTGGCTGCAGCGCGCCGCCGATCTGGGTCTGGCCGGCTCCATGGCTGCGCTCGCGGGCATGTATGAGCAGGGAGTGGGTGTTGAAGCGGATGCCGAAAAAGCGAAACAACTCTATGAGGCAGCCGGGCTTGCAGGCTCTCCTCCGTCAGATTGACGCCGAGGCGGCGGATCAGCCTGTCGAGGTCGAGCCACGCTTCTGGCCGGCTCTCGAACAAACGCAATTCGGGCAATGTCGATCGCACTCGCGCCAGCGGATACGCGTACCCGACGGCGTGCTGTCCGCGAGGCGGGCTCGGGAGTCGCGGCTGGAAATCGCGCAATATTTGCCGAAGTCGACCAATGGCCACGGAATCCGGCTGATCAATGATCCGGCAATCCGTTCTGTCGAGGTGTCGGAAATGGATTGTTTCAGCCACCGAGGCTCGAGATGGCGGCTTCAATCTTCTGCTTGCGATCGGTCATGATGCGAATCGCCGCTTCGGCCCGATCGACGCCCGTCTCGCCGGGCTTCAGCTGATCGTAAGGCTGAACGATGTCCAGATCTTCTGCGAGACTCAGGCTGTCTTTGAATCTCACGCCGGTGAGATCCGTCAGCTCTACGGCGGTGGCCTTGTTCTTCAGGTAAAGGGCCTGCAGCGATTTGGCGGGCCTTGGTCCCATCCACAGCACTGCGGTGAAACGATCGCCGCGCTCGGGTGCTTTTTGCAGAAACTCTTCCCAGATGGCGATGGCGCCATCCATGTGCCTGACGACCCGCTTGAAAAGACGCACGCTTCGCGCCCGATCCTTGGTCCGGTTCGCTTCCCAGCTCCCGATAGTCTCGACGGCTTGATCGAGCAGAGTCATGATGTCGAGTCCTGCTCAGCTCGAGATCCAGTTCTCGTAGTTAGAGGTGTTCTTGTTCTCTCCGTCTTCGTAGCCTTTCTCGTAGGCTTCCGTAACGCGCTGCTCCTCACGCTTGGGATTTCCCATAAAGCCGCCAATCCAGCCCTGGATGTATTCGCGATTCACGTTCTTCTTCTCCATCTCGACGATGGTCCGGCGGTAAAGCTGGTAGTCCACGGCACTCTCCCAAAGGCGTATGGAGCTTGCAGGATCAATTGGCGAGTATAGAAGCAGGCGTTTCAGCCAGACAATATCACCAAGAGGATAGACGGGAGGCCCCGGGAGCCCGCCTTGTTGTAAGAGTCCGACATGTCCGCCGTCGTCCGTATTCTGCCCAGCGGCCGCGAGTTCGTCGCCGAGGCCAACGAGCCCTTGCTGCAGGCGGCCCTAAGGAGCGGGGTCGCGCTGGAATTCGGCTGTGTCAACGGAACCTGCGGTGAGTGCAAGGCGCGGGTGACAGAAGGCGAGGTCCGACAGATCCGCTTTCACGACTACGTAATGAGCGAGGCCGAGAAGATGCACCGTACCGTTCTGCTGTGCAGCTGCTCGGCGGACAGGGACGTCACCATAGAGGCGGCGGAGGCGGGAGGGCCTGACGATATCCCCGTGCAGAAGGTGAGAGCCCGGCTTTACAGGCAGGATCATGTTGCCGACGACGTGGAGATCGTCCACCTGCGGGTCATGCGCGGAAGGATCCTGCGTTTTCTTGCCGGACAACACGCCCGGCTAAAGCTGGCGGGGTCGGAATATACGGATTTGTCCATTGCGAGCTGTCCCTGCGACGGTCTCAATCTCGAGTTTCATTTCGATCTGAGTCGGAAATGCGACTTGAGCGCCCGGGCATCGGCTGGTTTCGAAAAGTCCGATCGCTTCGATATCGAAGGGCCGCAGGGACGATTCACGCTGGACGAGGACTCCGGCCGGCCGCTGGTCTTCATCGCCTGCGATACCGCCATCGCAGCCGTCAAGAGCATCATCGAGCACGCAGTCAACCTGGAAATTCCGCAGCCCATGCGCCTTCACTGGCACGCGACGCGTGAGCACGGCCATTATCTGCACAACTATTTCCGATCGTTGGCCGATGCGATCGACGAATTCCACTACGTCCCCATCCAGGGAGCTGTGAGCGCTGACACGCTGGGCGAACTGCCCGATCCCTCCAGGGTGGATGCCTACCTCACGGGCAGCCGGGGGTTCGTCGATGCGGCGAAAAAATTGCTCCTCGAGCGAGGATTACCTGAAGATCGCATGTTTATCGATGAGCTGAGTCGGGGTCCTTCTTCGGCTCCGAGAGC
>DATIPL010000160.1:0-6799 GCA_035471965.1 Gammaproteobacteria bacterium | reverse complement strand
TATCCGCTGGTCGGATCCCTGAGTCGTGTGCTCGGCCAATGGTCAGATACGTGCTCGATACGTGCTACTTTGCGGCAACGCCTATCTGGGGAACCTGGTGCCGGGGATGGGCGGCAAAATCATGCCTATCGTCAATCACGTGCTGGCGACCGAGCCGCTCGGGGAGGAGCGGGCGCGGGGGCTCATCCGCAACGACTGCTGCGTTCACTCCACAAAGTTCGTGGTGGACTATTTCCGACTTACCGCCGACCGGCGCCTGCTTTTCGGCGGTGGCGAAACCTACAGCGATCGGGAACTTCCGGATATCAAGAATTTCGTCCGCCGCTACATGCTTGCCGTTTTTCCCCAGCTCGAGGACGTCGGCGTCGATTACGCCTGGAGCGGGCGTCTCGCTATCACCATGAACCGCCTGCCACATTTCGGCCGCATTGGTCGTCACGGGTTTTTCGTTCAGGGCTTTTCCGGCCACGGCGTTGCCTTGGCCCAGATCGCGGGCCGCCTGATGGCGGAGGCCGTCGCCGGAGATGTGGAACGATTCGACCTGTTCGCGAAGCTCAAACACCGGACCTTTCCAGGCGGTACCTTGCTCAGAAAACCGCTTCTGGTGCTGGGGATGCTTTACTACGCGCTTCGCGATCGGTTCTGAGGCGGGCGTCCAAGAGCCCGGGGCACGCCTGTTCAACGCCGCGCGTTGGCAGGCGCTCAATGCGGCTCGAGAAGATCTATTCCCAACTCGAAAAGCAGCTCCGCAGTCTCGAAAAGCGGCAGGCCCATGACACCCGAGTAGCTGCCTTGGAGACTGGAAACGAACGCCGCGGCGCGTCCCTGAATCGCGTAGGCGCCCGCCTTGTCCAGCGGCTCGGATGTGGCGCAATAGGCGGCGCGTTCCGCATCGCTGATCTCGCGGAAAGTGACCAGGCTTCGACTGAGTCGCGTGCTCGGCGTACCGTCGGTGATGCAGACCGAGCTCAACACCTCGTGAGTGCGCCCCGAAAGTCTCGCCAACATGTCTCCGGCTTCGTCCGGGCCGGCCGGTTTGCCCAGAATGTCTCCGTCGATAACCACCACCGTGTCCGCACCCAGCACGGGCGCGCGGTCGCCGGCAGGCAGTGAGCCCCAGCCGCGCACCGCTTTTTCGGCTGCGAGCCTCAGCACGTGCTGCCGCGCCGTCTCGTCATTTCGCCGGGACTCGTCCACGTGCACCTCGAGCAAACGAAAGCGTATCCCCACCTGTTGAAGCAGCTCGCGCCGGCGGGGGGATTGAGAGGCGAGATAGATGAATGGCGGAGGGTGCAATGGCTTGCGTCGGGTTGCGGCTGGGAAAATGACTGTGCTACGGGTGTTAAATCCGCATGTCGAACATCGAACATCGAACATCGAACATCGAACATCGAATGTCGGGAAGTATGTGCTGACACGCGCCTCTATTACCGATCTTCGATATTCGATATTCGATCGTCGTCTCCTTATTGCCTATGATACGGATGCCCGCTCAGGATCGTCCACGCCCGGTAAAGCTGTTCGGCAACGAGTACGCGGGCGAGTCCGTGGGGCAGGGTAAGCGCTGAGAGTGACCAGCGGCGGTCGGCGCGCTGCAGACACGCGGGAGCGAGTCCTTCCGCACCTCCGATGAGCAGCGCAACGTCTCGATAGTCCCGGCGCCATTCTTCGAGCCGATGGGCGAGCTGCTTCGTCGACCAAAGCTCGCCCTCGGCATCCAGCGCAATGACCAGGGCGCCCTCGGGAATCGACTGAATCAAGCGTTCGCCTTCCTTGTCGAGAGCGCGCTTCAGGTCTCCGGCCCCGCCACGATGGCGGGTGGACACCTCCACCAGGGCCAGGCTGCATTCACGGGGCATGCGCCGGGCGTAGCTTTCAAAGCCCTGGTTTATCCACCTCGGCTGGCGTGCGCCGACGCAAAGCAGGTGGAGGCGCATTCACTGCAATGCGCGACGGGCTGCGCCTCGCGCCGGCTGTCCCCGGCTCCAGAGCTTTTCCAGCTGATAGAACTCCCGGGTATCCGGAAGCATCACGTGCAGGACCACATCGCAGAGATCCACCAGCACCCATTCGCCCTGGGCCATGCCTTCCACTCCCAAGGGCGCGTGCCGCTTTTTCTTTGACTGTTCGATGACGTTTTCAGCGATTGAGCGGACGTGTCGGTCGGATCGCCCGGAGGCGATGATCATGAAGTCCGTAACGTCGGTGAGTTTGCGTACGTCGAGCACCGTGACGTCGATTGCTTTCAGGTCTGCGAGCCAGCCCTGTACACGCTCGCGTAGTTGTTCAGCTGTCATGCGTAATGCCGTTCTCCTCTCTTGAGAATATCGTTGACCGGGTCGGGAACCAGGTATCGGATCGACTGACCCGCGTTGAGAAGCGCGCGAATCCGGGTAGCCGAGATTTCAAGCGCCGGAATCTGTTGCAAGATAACGAGACCGGCGCCGCGCTCGCGCAGCTTCGCCGGATCGTTTATGCCCCGCATATTCACCAGCTCGGCCACTGGGCCGGATTCGGGGCTCGCGGATCCCGGCCTTTGAGCCACCGCTATGTGCGCCAGCTCTGGCAGCAGTCTCCACTCATGCCATTCGTCGAAGCGGCAGAACGCATCCATGCCCACGATCAGGCAAATCGGAGTGTTACCAAGCTCTTTCCGCAGTGAGCGCAGTGTGTCGACCGTATACGACGGACCATCCCGGTGCAGCTCGCGGTCGTCGACTTCCAGTCCGTCCTCTCCGTCGATCGCTGCCTCGAGCATACGCAGTCTGCGGCGCGCATCCGTGCCGGGCACGTCCCGCAGCGGCGGGTAGAGCGCCGGAACGAGTTTCACGCTGGAAAGGCCCAGCGCATCGCGCATCTCGATTGCGAGTCTCAGGTGGCCGTTGTGAACGGGATCGAAAGTGCCGCCGAGGATGCCGACAGGATTCACGCGTGGCCGGCGGTAAGCATCCGCGGCGGAAGTGCGCCGCCAATGAGACTTTCTTGAACGTCGGTGTTCAAGCGATTAATCGGTAACACGTAACATGGACACGTAAAAAGTGAATGCTCAGAAAATATTACACCTTTGTTGCGTCGTGATTCATTGACCCTGTCAAGACCAAGCGTAGCCTGATCTTGTCACATGAACCTATCTCAAAATTGCTGTGCTTGCCGATACGGCGTTAAAAACAGACTCAAAATGCTCAATTACTACCGTTAAAACTCCGCTTTTTCGCCTGTTTTTGCCTTGTCTCGCCTGCGCTCGCAAATTTTGAGATAGGATCATGTCAGATTTCACTTCCTGGTCTGCCCGTCACCCAGCACCACGAACTTTCGTGAGGTCAGCCCTTCAAGCCCCACGGGTCCGCGCGCGTGCAGCTTGTCGGTGCTGATGCCGATCTCAGCGCCGAGTCCGTATTCAAAGCCGTCGGCGAAACAGGTCGGTGCGTTCACCATCACCGAGCTGGAGTCCACCTCGCGCAGAAAGCGCCGGGCGCGGCCCAGGTCTTCGGTGATGATGGCGTCCGTGTGACCGGATCCAAAATCGCGGATATGGGCCATGGCCTGATTCATGTCTGCCACCACCCGCACCGACAGAATCGGAGCGAGGTATTCGGTACGCCAGTCTTGCTCTGTCGCCGGAACGCCACCTCGAACCAGCTCGAGGCTCTCTTTGCAACAGCGAAGCTCTACATTGGCCAGGCGAAACTTTTCATCGAGAAGCGGCAGAACTTCTGCCGCCACGGGACGTGCCACCAGCAGGGTCTCCATGGCGCCGCAGATCCCGTAGCGGTAGGTCTTGGCATTGACGGCGATGTCGACTGCCTTTTTCAGATCGGCGCGGTCGTCGATATAGACGTGACAGATGCCGTCCAGATGCTTGATCACGGGAACGGTCGCCTCCCGGCTGATGCGCTCGATGAGTCCCTTTCCACCGCGGGGCACGATGATGTCCACGTGCTCGTTCATGCTTATGAGCGCGCCCACGGCTTCGCGGTCCGTGGTTTCGACCACCTGCACCGCATCCTCCGGCAAGTTTGCCTGTTTCAGTCCGGCGTGGATGCACTCGGCGATGGCGCGATTGGAATGAATGGCCTCGGACCCGCCTCGCAGTATGGTCGCGTTGCCCGCCTTGAGACAAAGCGCGGCGGCGTCCGCGGTCACGTTGGGACGAGACTCGTAGATGATGCCGATGACACCCAGCGGGACACGCATGCGTCCCACCTGGAGTCCGGAGGGGCGGTAGTTCAGCTCGGTAATCTCGCCGACGGGGTCGGGAAGGGCGGCAATCTGGCGCAGTCCGTCAGCCATGGACCGGATCCGCGGGTCGGTGAGTTCGAGCCGATCAAAGAGCGCGGAGGCAAGATTGTTCGACCTGGCCGTATCCAGGTCCTGCCGGTTCGCTTTCTTCAGCGACTGTCGGCCTTCCTCTATGACGCTGGCGATGGCGAGCAGCGCGGCGTTCTTTTGCGCGGTCCCGGCGCTGGCTACGGCAGTGGAAGCTGCGCGAGCGCGCTGCCCGAGACCGAGCACGTAAGCGCGAACGTCGCCCGGATCGAGCGCGCCGGATACGTCTTTTGCCGTGGTAGCGATGGCGCTGGGCCTCCGTGAGTTTCGGGAACGCGGGTCGCCGCGCGGGCGACGCACCTTCAAGCGATTATACGTGACTCTCGGGCACGAGTCCGACGCCGCAGACGGCGAGCGCGAGCGCTATCAGCGCATCCCAGGCCTCGCCGCGGTAGCGCTTTACCCCCCAATCCGCGCGCAAACCGGTGCCCTTGGCGAGCCGGTCGATGGCGCCCGCGCGGAGTATGAATCGACGCCAGCTTTGCGGCCCGTTTCGGCTCAGCGCGCGCTCGAGCGCAGACTGGTGCCTGCGCCAGACGGCGAACTTACCCCCGGCGAGTACACGCTCCAGCGTATCGCCCGCATCCACCCGCACGGCGATTTCATGCGCGCTGCGCAGCATCCAGGCCAGCGGCCCCAGCACCTGAAGCGGGTCATTACCCTCGTCTTTCAGCGCGGTGGTGATGCGCACCGCCCGCGCCGCGTTTCCTTCCAGCACGCAGTCCACCAGATCGAAGGCGCTGAAACGTGAGCTGTCGGTGATGCTCGCCAGCACCTCTTCCACGTCCAGGGGTTGGACTCCGTAGAGCAGCTTGAGCTTGTCAAGCTCCTGGGCGCAGGCCAGCAGGTTGCCTTCGCTGCGCTCGGCGATGAGTCGGCAGGCCTCCTCAGAAAGCTCGATGCCGGCCCCCTTGGCCCGCCGTGCGACCCATCCGGGAAGGTGTTTGGCGTCCACCGGCCACACCTGGATGATGGTGCCGGCGGCATCGATGGCTTTGAGCCACGCGGCGGAGAAGCTGCGCTTGTCCATCCTGGGCGCGCTGATGAGCAGAAGATGGTCCGGGTTCGGTTGCTCCACCGCGTTCCTGATTGCCTCCGCGCCCTGCTTGTCAGGCTTTCCCCCGGAAAGGCGCAGATCGATGATGCGCTTTTCGGCGAATAGAGACAGACTCTCGCCCAGTTCGCGCAACGTGTTCCAGTCGAAGCGCGCGTCCGCATGCAGCACGACGCGCTCGGTGAAGCCTTCTGCGCGGGCGGCCATTCGAAGCCCGTCCAGACACTCTTGAACCTGAAGCGGCTCGTCGCCGCTGACCAGGTAGACGGGGGCAAGCCCGCTCTCGAGGCTGCGATTGAGTTGGTCGGGTCGAAGACGCACGGATATCTGTTCAGTTCAAGGGCTGAGCGCTGCCTCGACTCTGCGCATCAGCTGGCGGGCGGCATCGCGGCGCATCTCCTCGCGCAGCAAAGCTTCTTCTCTGCTGGTGCCGAGTACGGCTTGCGGATCGAATACGTAATCTCTGAGTAGATTCACCGTCCCATTCTCTATCACCGTCGCACCATCGCTTCGGGTCACCCCGAAGTCGAGCGTATACGCGAGCTCGAACTCGCGCTCTTTGCCGGTGGTGGGATCCACCGAGAGCACGCGCCGGCTGAACCGTTCGCTGGTTACCGTAATGCTGGCATCGGCTTCAGCGCCGCTGGTGGCTGCGCCTACGCCGCCGCTTTCCAGTAAGGTGATTATATCGTTGCGCAGTTCCGACGGTGCTATCACATGCAGCGTGCGAACGTTGTCCGGTAAATCCAAGGCGCCGCGGAGCTGAAAACCGCAACCGACGAGCAAAAGCGCCGCTGCCAGAAGCGGAGAGATAAGGACGAATGTGCGCGCGCGGTTCACGCCCTCTGCTTTCGCCGATCCTCAGACCACTACGTTGACCAGCTTTCCCGGCACCACAATCAGCTTGCGGATGGCTTTGCCCTCGACGAAGCGCTGCACGTTGGGATTTCCCAGTGCTTCCGTTTCGATGGTCTTGCGATCAGCCTGTTTGCTCACCTGAATGTGGCCGCGCAGCTTGCCGTTGACCTGCACCACCAGATCGACGGCGTCGCGCTCCATGGCGGCGTCCTCGGCTACCGGCCAGCGCTCGTCGATGATGGCGGTATCGTGTCCGAGCTCGCGCCATAGCACGTGGGATGCGTGGGGTACGATTGGGGCCAGCAGCAGCACTGCGGCATCGAGGCCCTCCTGCATGATGGCGCGTCCCGTCGGAGACGCATCCTCGCTTTTCGCCATTGCGTTGACCAGCTCCATCACCGCCGCAATAGCGGTATTGAAGGTGTAGCGGCGTCCCACGTCGTCGCTCACCTTGGCGATGGTTTCGTGGATCTTTCTCCTCAATTCACGTTGACCGTCGTCGAGCTTCCCCGGATCGACTTTCGGCGGAGTCTTCCCTGAAACGTGCGCCTGGACCAGCTT
>DATIPL010000159.1:0-1536 GCA_035471965.1 Gammaproteobacteria bacterium | reverse complement strand
CCGGCAGCGATCAGCGCTCGCTTCAGCAACATTCTTCGCTCGGTGGATACGAAGGCACCACTCCGGCGCTCATAAGACGAATCACACATGTATCACGACTCCAGAATAAGGCGACCCTCAAATTCCGCGCTCTTTCTCTTTCCGGGTTCGCAGCCGATCCAGATACCACTCCATGTACTGATTCACGAAGCGCTCCATTTGCGAATACGGCCCAGGGGCATAGTAGCGTGAGTTGACGCCCCGCTGATTGCGGTCCACGATGGCTTTGTCCGCCTCCGTGGTCACCCGCCACAGCCAGGTCAAGCGCTCGATGCTGTAGTCCCTGCCCTCCTCGGCGGCGCCGTCCACCATCCAGATAATCTCGCAGTCGGTAAGCTGGACGTCTCGAGGAAGAAAGCGATACACCACGGTGTAATCCGGATAAGCGAGGAAGTAGGTCACGGGTCCGATCTGAAAGTCCGCAGCGCCGCCGTCGTAATCCCTGATCTCTCCCATCAACGGGGCCACGGGCGCGCCGTCCTCGCTGCCCGTCTTATAGCCCGGATAGAGCGGATAGCGGTCATAGAAATATTGCTCGCCGGACTGAGACGAGCGGGAACCGAACCGATCGACGGACTTCCGGCTGAGACCGACCGCGTCTGCGCGAGCCATCATGGCGGCCCGCAGCTCGGCGGATTCTGCCTCCGGAGCCCGGCGGCTGTGAGACCTGGCGTATTCCCGGTGTGCCGGGGCGCAGTGATAGCACTCGATGAAGTTCTCGACCATGAGCTTCCAGTTGGCCTTGATAGGGTAGAGCTCCCGGTAGGCGACCTTCGCGGACTCGAATCCGTACGGTCTGAGGCACTCTTCCAGATCGTTTTCCAGCTCGTCCAGACTGACGGGCTCATCGGCGAAATTCAGGAATATAAAGCCGTGCACGAGCTTGACGTGAATCCGCCTCAACCCGTACCGCGATTTGTCGAAATTCTCCGGCATGAAACGTGTCGATCGCAGCTTGCCTTCCAGATCGTAGGTCCAGCCGTGATAAGGGCAGACGAAAGATAGCGTCGTTCCATTCGCAAGCACGCAGATCCTCGATCCGCGATGTCTGCACACATTGATCAGCGCGTTGATGTTGTCGTTGTCATCCCGGACGACAATCACGGATTCTCCGGCCATGTCAAAAAGCAAGAATGCGCCGGCCTTCGGAATCTCGCTGACATGACCCGCGTAAAGCCAGCTTCGGAAAAAAACCCGTTGAATATCCTGCTCGTAAACTTCACGAGAGGTATAGAAGGCCTGTTCGAGCGAGAGCCCCGGGGTATGCCTGTCAAGTAGCGTTGCTATCGTTTCCGGCACTGAATTTTCATCGGCAATACAACAGTTTCAGCCACAGTATACCCAGTTCCGTTTCGATTCACTTTCCCAATAGAAAGCATGCGAAATATTATCCGGACATATAATCCGGCCTGGATCGCGAGCTTGATTTCTCTCGAATTCCTGCCTTAATTCTATTGATCTCTTTACGCGTCGGGCGGCGCAATTATCGATTGTTCG
>DATIPL010000158.1:0-1733 GCA_035471965.1 Gammaproteobacteria bacterium | reverse complement strand
CGATCTGGGTGGAGCTACCGTACTGGCGACGTGACTCCAACGTCGGCTTCTAGCCGAGGCTGTTGAAAAACTCGGTTGAGATGCCGGTTGCAGCGTGATTCCTTCGCCTGGGTGGTAGTGGCGGAGGGCGATGGCGATGATGGGCGAGCGGGTCGGCGGTCAGGAACGCCTATTCTACAGCTTCTGCCTGGACGAGCGCGTGCCTGTCGACCATCCGCTGCGGCGGATCGATGCGGTGCTCGACCTGAGCTGGCTGCGCCAAGCGCTGCGGCCGTTTTACAGCCACACTGGCCGGCCATCGGTCGACCCGGAGCTGATGATCCGAATGCTGCTGGTTGGCTACTGCTATGCGATCCGCTCCGAGCGCCGGCTGTGCCAGGAGGTGGCGCTGAACCTGGCGTATCGGTGGTTCTGTCGCCTGGGTCTGGAAGATCCGTTGCCGGACCACTCGACCTTCTCGGTCAACCGGCACGGCCGGTTCCGTGACAGTGACGTGCTGCGCCGGGTGTTCGAGCAGGTAGTCGAACGTTGCATGGCGGCCGGCCTGGTCGGCGGCGAAGGCTTTGCTGTGGACGCCAGCGTAATCGAGGCCGACGCCAGCCGCTTCGCCCGGGTCGAGGGAGCCGAGGTGACATGGACACCCGAGCAACGGGTCAGCCGGCCGGTTCGCGAGTATCTGGCCGCGCTGGACAGCGACAATCCGCCAACCAATGCGCAACAGGCACCGAAGGCGATGTCGCCGTCGGACCCGACCGCGGCCTGGACCAAACGCGGCCGGCACAAGGTGATGTTCGGCTACAGCCTGAACTACCTGATCGACATGGACCGCGCCGTCATCGTCGATGTGGAGGCCACGCCGACTCGGATCTCCAAGGAAGTGGCCGCCACGGAGACCATGCTGGATCGGACCGAGGCACGCTTCGATCTGAAGCCGCAGCATGTCGCCGCCGACGTCGCCTATGGTACGGGGGCACTGCTCGGCCGGCTGGCGGACCGGAAGATCGACCCGCACATTCCGGTCTGGGATCAGAGTGAGATCGGCCAGGACGGCAAGTTTACCCGCGCCGACTTCACCTATGACAGAGAGCGAGACCTCTACCGCTGTCCAGGCGGTAAGGAACTGCGCACCTCCGGCACGGTGCACCGCGGCACCACCTTGAAGTACATCGCCAAGCGCACCGAATGCGGCCGCTGCCCGCTGAAGCCGAGGTGCACCTCTGGCCGGGAACGGCGGCTCGATCGCGACGTCAACCAGGACGCGCGCGACTCCGTTCAGGCGCTCATGGCGACGGAGCCGTACCGGCAGTCGGCAAAGCGGCGTAAGAAGATCGAGACCCTGTTCGGCGACGTGAAGCGCAACCTCGGCCTGACCAGGCTGCGGCTACGCGGACTGACCGGCGCCAGCGACGAGTTCCTGCTTGCCGCCACCGTGCAGAACCTGAGACGACTGGCTAGGCACATCGCCCAGCCACCGCCGAAATCGGTAACAGCCTGAGCGGAACAGCACCCGAGCACCGACAGATCGATAATCAGCCTCCCCGCCGGCCGATGACGAGCCGGAGCAAGTCAAACCAACCGACATCTGCCGGGCCCCACCGCTTGACCCGAGCCCGGGTTCTTCAACAGCCTCAGCCAAAAGCAGCCTGTTAGCCCCTGCTCAAGATCCGCTTAGTTTGCTGCTATCCACAAAAGCTCCCCGTGCGTAAACTTTAACAATGATCGCTCGCGCTCAA
>DATIPL010000157.1:0-3005 GCA_035471965.1 Gammaproteobacteria bacterium | reverse complement strand
GGCACCGCGCCAGTCGGAACCTGCACGAGCCAGAGCCTCGTTTCGCGTATACTCGAGCCGAAATACCGTGCGGCCATTTCTGGCCTGCACGGCGTACCACCGCGAAACGCGCCCCGGGCATTTTCGGCCCAGTGGTCGCATCGTCCCGGACGCAATGTACAACCGACCCCGAGGTACCGCGGCGCGTCGGTATTCCACGGGGATTCCACCGTAGGAGTACACACGTGGACGTCAACGAATGCCTCAAACTGGCAGAACAGAATGAGGTCGAGTTCGTCGATCTCAGATTTTGCGACGTGCCGGGCCTGTGGCAACACTTTTCGATTCCCATCGATGAGTTCGCGGAGGAACTGTTTGAAGAAGGAATCGGCTACGACGGCTCGAGTATTCGCGGTTTCAAATCTATCCAGGAGAGCGACATGTTGCTCGTACCCGACCCGGAATCGGGTTTCCTGGACCCTTTCACCGATCATTCGACGCTTACTCTGATATGCAATGTCAGAGATCCCCTCACCGGTCAATCGTATGAACGCGATCCCCGCCATATCGCGCAGAAAGCCGAAGTTTATTTGAAGAGCACCGGCATCGGTGACGTGAGCTACTGGGGACCGGAGATCGAGTTCTATATATTCGACAGCGTCCGTTTCGATCAGGATTACAACCAGGGTTTTTACCATGTCGACTCGGAGGAAGGGTTTTGGAACTCGGGCGACAGTCGCGGCCCGAACCTGGGTTACAAACCGCGCTACAAGGAGGGCTACTTTCCCGTTGCGCCAATGGACCACATGCAAAATATCCGCTCGGAGATGGTGAAGACACTTCACAGGGTCGGTATTCCGGTCGAAGTTCATCACCACGAGGTCGGCACGGCCGGGCAGGGTGAAATCGATATGCGCTTCGACGCCTTGACGCGCATGGCGGATAAAGTGCTGAAGTACAAGTACGTAGTGAAGAATGTGGCCTGGCGGTATGGAAAAACCGTGACGATGATGCCCAAGCCGTTGTTCATGGACAATGGTTCGGGTATGCACACTCACCAGAGCCTTTGGAAGGACGGACACAATGTTTTCTATGGGGCCGATACCTATGGGCTTGTCAGCGAAACCGGTCGCCACTACATCGGGGGATTGCTCGCTCACGCGGATGCGCTATGCGCGTTCATTGCTCCGACGACCAATTCCTACCGTCGCCTTGTGCCGGGATACGAGGCCCCAATCAATCTCGTTTACTCGCAGCGGAACCGAAGCGCCTGCGTACGAATTCCGGTCTACAGCCAGAGCGAAAAATCCAAGCGAATCGAGTTTCGCACTCCGGACCCGAGTTGTAACCCGTACTACGCGTTTTCGGCCATGCTGATGGCCGGTCTGGACGGTATCGAGAACAAGATTGAGCCCCCTGAGCCCATCGACAAGGACCTCTACGACCTCCCCCCGGAAGAAGCCAAAGACGTGAGGTCAGTGGTGGGTTCGCTGGAGGCGGCGCTCGATGCGCTCGAAGCGGATCACGAGTTTCTGCTGAAAGGCGACGTATTTACCAAGGACGTTATCGATACCTGGGTCGGATACAAGCGCGCCCGCGAGGTGGATGCGATTCGATTGAGGCCACACCCCTACGAGTTCGCCCTCTACTACGACATTTGACCGCCCGCCTTTTAGAATATGGGGGTCGGTGACAGATGAGAATCATTTGTCACCGACCCCTCTTTTTTGGGTGCCGCTCAGGCGAGCGGCGCCAGATCCAGTCGGGCGACGACGCCCTGAAGCGCGTCGGACGGCGCCGGGTAGCGTTTCAGAACTTTCGGATCGTGGCCGGGAACGAGGTGGGAATCGGAGTCGGCGAGGGCGCGCACCCGGCGATAGCCCTCCAGCATAAGGTACATATTTTCGAGGTTAGCGAACGGCGATTCCCTCTCCAGATTCTCGTAGTAATGGGCTGCATCCGAAGCGACCACGACGAGGCCTCGTGCGGTGTCCACCCGGACGGACTGCATACCCCTGGTGTGCCCCGGAACGTGGTGCACGCTGACTCCCGGGGCGATTTCATCGTCGCCGTGATGAAACACGACTCTATCCTCATAGACCAGCTTCACCATGCGGGTAACGTCGTCGAGGGCAAAGGACCGTCGCAAAACCTCGTAGGTCATCGCTCGCCCGGTAACGTATGCAAGCTCTTCGTCCTGGATATGGAACCGCGCATTCGGAAATTTGTCCAGATTTCCCGCATGGTCGTAGTGCATGTGGGTAATGATGACGTCTTCGACTTGCTGCGCGTTGATGCCAATCAGCTCCAGTCCTTCGGTCGGGCAGCGCAGGAAAGTTCGCCCCCTGCGCTCTCCTTCCTTTTTGCCGAAGCCTACGTCGACCACGATTACCCGCTCTCGATTGCGAATCGCCCAGACGAAATAGTCCATGGGAAAGGGTGCATCATGGAGATCCGAGTGGACGAATATATCGCCATGGGTGGCCATGCGCTGGCCGTATTTGACGGCGTAAATTTCGTACGCAGGCAACGACCCGTTCATTCTGCGATTCCCGCTTTGCGCAGACCTTCCAAAAAACTGTCGAGGTTTTTGTAGCGCGCGACCGGAAAGATTTGCCGTATCCGTGAAATCGTCGTTTCCGGATCGAGCTCCAGCAGCTGGCGCACCGTCTCCCGAGCCGCGTCCAACTCACCGAGCTGAGCATAGCTTGCGGCGAGCACATGATATGCGCGCAGATTATAGTTGTGCAGGCGGATGGATTTACGCGCGAAGGATGCCGCCTGATCGTAGTCGCCGAGCTGAAGTCTGGCGTCGGCGATTATGCCGTGGGGCACCCACATGGACGGATCCAGCGGGCTGAGACGGATTGCGCGCTCGGCGTGCTCGATTGCGGCGTCGGGCTCGCCCAGAATGCACCGTAAGCTTCCGCTCGAGCTCCACGCCCGCGTCGAATTGGCATTTAGCGCGAGCGATCTATCGATTAGCGCCGTCGCCGCTTCGAGATCGTTTTCCACCAGGCACCGGG
>DATIPL010000156.1:0-3303 GCA_035471965.1 Gammaproteobacteria bacterium | reverse complement strand
CTGCCGAAGCCCTCGGTCGATACCGGCATGGGGCTCGAGCGTCTGGCCGCGGTGCTGCAGGGCGTGCACAGCAACTACGA
Organism: Gammaproteobacteria bacterium; assembly: GCA_035471965.1. Taxonomy (GTDB): domain Bacteria; phylum Pseudomonadota; class Gammaproteobacteria; order HK1; family HK1; genus CAMYJH01. Next base: position 3,223 of record DATIPL010000156.1, on the reverse strand, counting down.
CACGGATCTGTTCACGGGTCTGATCAAGCGCGCCGCAGAGATCACCGGCGCCAGGGACATGAGCGACAAATCGCTTCGCGTCATTGCCGATCACATCCGATCCTGCGCCTTTCTGATCGTCGACGGCGTGATGCCCTCCAACGAGGGCCGCGGCTACGTGCTCAGAAGGATCATTCGAAGAGCCATTCGCCACGGCCACAAGCTCGGCGTGAGCGAGCCTTTTTTCTTCAAGCTGGTGGCGTCTCTGGAGTCGCAGATCGGCAAGGCCTACCCGGAGCTCGGCGAGCGCCGCCCGATGGTGGAGCGCATTCTCAGACAGGAAGAGGAGCGCTTCTCGGAAACTCTGGATCAGGGCTTAGGAATTCTGGAAGAGGCCATCGAAGATCTTTCCGGCAACGAGATCCCCGGCGAAACGGTGTTCATGCTCTACGACACCTTCGGCTTTCCGGTGGACCTCACCGCCGATATCGCCCGGGAACGGGGCCTGAGCGTCGACATGAAGGGCTTCGAGCAGTCCATGGAAGGGCAACGCCGGCGCGCCCGCGCCGCGAGCCAGTTCGAGGCCTCCGGCGACAAGGGCCTCGAGCTGAAAGGCGCCAGCGAGTTCGTCGGCTACGAGCACCTTATAAAGGAGAGCAGCGTGACGGCGCTGTTCTGCGACGGCGAGCCGGTGGACCGTCTGGGGCCCGAGGACCGCGGCATGGCGGTGCTGGAATCCACGCCGTTCTACTCGGAGGGCGGCGGCCAGGTGGGCGACCGCGGCGAGCTCAGCGCCAGCGGCGCGCGCTTCGAGGTCGAGGACACCCAGCGCCGCGGCGAGGCGGTGGTGCACTACGGTGTCATGACCGACGGCGAGATCCGCGTCGGCGACAAGCTGCTGGCGAAGGTGGACATGCAAAGGCGCCGCGCAATCGCGCGCAACCATTCCGCCACCCACCTGCTGCATGCCGCGCTGAGAAAGGTGCTGGGCACCCACGTGACGCAGAAAGGCTCGCTGGTGGCGCCGGATCGCCTGCGCTTCGACTTCTCGCACTTCGAGCCCGTGAGCAAGGCGCAGCTTCGCCAAATCGAAGATCTGGTGAACCAATGGGTGCTCCAGAACGACGAAGCCGTCACCCGGGTGATGCCCCTGGACAAAGCCAGGGAGAGCGGCGCCATCGCGCTGTTCGGAGAGAAGTACGACGACCCGGTGCGGGTCTTGAGCTTCGGCGAGTACTCCACCGAGCTTTGCGGCGGCACCCACGTGGCGAAGACGGGCGACGTCGGACTGTTCAAGCTCACTTCGGAAACGGGAGTCGCCGCCGGCGTGCGGCGGGTCGAGGCGGTGACCGGCGAAGGCGCGCTCCAATGGGTGCGCGATCTGGAGGATCGCCTCGGCGGCGTCGCCGCCATGCTCAAGTCCGATCGAGACGGCGTGGTGGAAAAGACCGGTCAGCTTCTTCAGCGTAACCGGGAGCTGGAGCGCGAGCTGGAAAAAATGAAGGCGCGCCTGGTTGCGAGCCACGGCGACGATCTGGCGGCCCAGGCCGAGGACGTGGACGGGCTCAAGGTGCTGGCGGCAAAGCTCGAAGGCGTGGATCCGAAGCGCCTGCGCGAGACCGTCGACCGGCTGAAGAGCAAGCTCGGCTCCGCCGCCATCGTCCTGGCCACGGTTCAGGGCGACAAGGTGAGCCTGGTGGCGGGCGTCACGCCCGACTACGTGGACCGAATCGCCGCCGGGCCGCTGGCCAACTTCGTCGCCCAGCAGGTGGGCGGGCGCGGCGGCGGCCGCCCGGATATGGCCCAGGCCGGCGGCAACGATCCCTCCAAGATCGACCAGGCCATCCGCTCGGTTCCCAACTGGATCAGGGAGCGGCTCTCGGCCTGATGCCAGCGACCGAGCCGTTTCGAACATTTCCGTTTTCTGAAACCCGGAGCACGCCTTAAAGGCAGCCGGATTCTGTGTCTTTTCTGGTGCAAAAATTCGGCGGCACCTCGGTCGGCGACCTGGAGCGCATCCGCAACGTCGCCGTCAAGGTGAAAGCCGCCCGCGATCAGGGCCACCGGATCGTCGTCGTGGTTTCCGCCATGGGCGGAGAGACCAACCGCCTGGTGGACCTGGCGCGCTCCATCACGCCCGCGCCGCTTCCCCGGGAGCTGGACGTTCTGCTTGCCACCGGCGAGCAGGTGGTCATCGCGCTCATGGCCATCGCGCTGGAGAGCCTGGGCTGCCCGGCGCGCTCCTATACCGGCGCCCAGGTGCGCATCACCACGGACAATACGCACACCAAGGCGCGCATCACTCACATCGACACCGATCCCGTCATGGCCGATCTCGCCGCCGGCAAGGTGGTGGTGGTCGCCGGCTTTCAGGGCATCGACGGCGACGGCGACATCACCACGCTGGGCCGCGGCGGCTCCGATACCACCGCGGTGGCGCTGGCCGCGGCGCTCAAGGCCGACGAATGCCAGATATTCACCGACGTGGAAGGCGTCTACACCTCCGATCCCCGCGTGGTGCCGGAGGCCCGGCTGCTCAAGGAGATCACCCACGAGGAAATGCTGGAGCTCGCGAGCCTGGGCACGAAGGTGCTTCAGATCCGCGCGGTGGAATTCGCCAGCAAGTACAACGTGCCCTTGAGAGTGCTTTCGACTTTTGTCGAGGGGGAGGGCACACGCATCATTCCCGAGGAACAGCTCATGGAACAACCGCTCATTTCCGGTGTCGCATTCAATCGCGACGAGGCGAAGATCACCATCTGCGGCGTTCCGGACAAGCCCGGCATCGCCTTCCGGGTGCTCGGTCCCATTGCCGAGGCCAACATCGAAGTGGACATGATCGTTCAGAACGTCTCCGCCGACGACAAGACCGACATGACCTTCACCGTGCATCGGAACGATTTCGACACGGCCATGAAGCTGCTGAAAAAAACCGCGAGCGATATGGAGGCCAGGGAAGTCACCGGAGACAATCGCATCGCCAAGATCTCCCTGGTCGGCGTCGGCATGCGATCTCACGCCGGTATCGCCAGCACCATGTTCGAGGCGCTGGCCGCGGAATCGATAAACATCCAGATGATCTCCACCTCGGAGATCAAGATTTCGGTGGTGGTGGACGAGAAGTACATGGAGCTCGGCGTGCGCGCGCTGCACTCCGCGTTCGGTCTCGACGAATCCGCCGCCCGGGCTTGACCCGGGACCGGGAGGGGGGTGTATCGTCGCAGGCGGCGATTGACTATGCTTG
>DATIPL010000155.1:0-12197 GCA_035471965.1 Gammaproteobacteria bacterium | reverse complement strand
CGACGCGCTGGTGACGGGCGACGGGCGCTATTACGTCGCCGGCTTGTTCGGCGAGGACGGCCTCGCGCTGCTCGACCTGTGGTATCCGGAGCGCGGCGTCAAGCGCATTCTGAACGGCTACGGCCGCGGCGAACGGGCGCTGCCGGTTTACAAGATGCCGCACCTGGAAGGCTGGGCCATGGCCGGCGACCGCGCGTTCCTTCCGGCGGTGGGACGTCACGAGGTACTCGTCGTCAGCCGCGACGACTGGACCGAGGTCGGCCGGGTCGCCGTGCGCGGTCAGCCGGTCTTCGTGATGGCGCGGCCGGACGGACGTCACGTCTGGGTCAACTTCGCCCACCCGGACAACGACACGCTTCAGGTGATCGATACCGAGACTCTCGAGATCGTGCGCACGCTCAAGCCCGGTAAAGCCGTGCTGCACATGGAGTTCACTCCGCGCGGTGAAAACGTGTGGGTTTCAGTGCGCGACGAGGACCGGGTGGAAATTTACGACACACGCACATTCAACAGATTGGAGACGCTCCATGTCGACAAGCCCAGCGGCATCTTTTTCACCGCCCGCGCCCACCGCATCGGACTTTGACACCGCCGGCGTCGGCGCGGCCGGGAGCCCCCGATCGCTGAGCGCGCTCGAGCGTCGCCTGCTCGACGACTTCCAGCGCGACTTTCCGCTCGTGCCGGCGCCGTTTGCCGAGATCGGGGCGCGACTGGGCGTGAGCGAACTCGAGGTCATCGACACGCTCTCGCATCTCGAGGCCCGCGGCTGCGTGAGCCGCGTCGGCCCGGTGTTTGCGCCCTGCCGCGTGGGTTACAGCCTGCTCGCCGCGCTTTCTGTTCCAGCCGCGCGCGTGGACGAGGTCGCGGCGCTCGTCAACGCGTATCCCGAGGTCAATCACAACTACGAGCGTGAGCATGACTATAACCTCTGGTTCGTGATCACCGGGGACGACGAGCGGAGGGTGGAGCGCACCCTCGACGAGATCGAGCGGCGCGCCGGGCTCAAAGCCCTCCGCCTCCCGCTGGAGCGCGCCTACCACATCGATCTGGGATTCCCACTGTGGCCGTGAGCGAACAGCTGCGCAGGCTGGTAACGGCGATGCAGGCGGGATTGCCGTTTACGCCGCGCCCGTACCGGGCGATCGGCAATCGCATCGGCATGAGCGAAGCCGAGACAATCCGCCGCGTTCGCGACGGCCTGCGCGAGGGCGCGATCAAACGCTTCGGCGTCGTGGTGCGACACCACGAGCTCGGCTTCCGTGACAACGCCATGGTGGTCTGGGACGTGCCCGATGCCCGCGTCGACGCGCTCGGTGACTGGCTCGGAAATCAGACCGGCGTGACGCTGTGCTACCGCCGCCCCCGCCAGCCGCCGCACTGGCCCTACAATCTGTTCTGCATGATTCACGGCCGCAATCGCGATGACGTGCGGGAGCGCATTCAGGCCCTGAGCGAGACGGATGAGCTCGCCGGAATCCCGCACGCGGTGCTGTTCAGCAGGCGGCGGTTCAAGCAGCGGGGCGCGCGCTACGGCTTCGACGATGCGCGGGGACGAAACGGCGATGCTTGACGCAACCGACCGCAGGATCGTCAATCTGCTGCAGGACGGCATCGCAGTGTGCGAGCGGCCGTTCGCCGACGCCGGCGCAGTTCTCGAGCTGGACGAGGCGGAGCTCATCGACCGTCTCCGCGCGATGTTAGACTGCGGTCTACTGACGCGTTTCGGACCGATGTTCGACGCCGAGCGCCTCGGCGGCGCGTTCACCCTGTGCGCCATGCGGGTGCCGCGCCATCGCTTCGAAGAGATCACGGAAATCGTCAACGCCTTCGACGAGGTTGCGCACAATTACGAGCGCGAGCACCAGCTCAACATGTGGTTCGTGATCGGCGCCGGGTCGCCGGAGCGCGTCACCGGGACCATCGCCGCCATCGAGCAGGCGACCGGCCTGGATGTGATCAATCTTCCGAAGCTGGAAGAGTTTTACGTTGGCTTGAGGCTCGAGGCGTGATGGCCGCGGGCGGTTCCCTGATGCACCAAGACAAGGAGTAACGATATGAAGAGCTACGAACTGGCCCTTGCCCTCGCTGCCGCCGTCGCGGCCTGCGCCATGACCACCACGGCGCGCGCCGGCGATGCGGCGGCCGGGGAAAAGAAGATCGGCACCTGCATGGCCTGTCACGGCAAGAACGGCAAGGCGACCGCGCCGATCTATCCGAATATAGGTGGTCAGAACGAAAAGTATCTGGTCGACGCGCTGAAGGCCTACAAGAGCGGCGCGCGCAACAATCCAATCATGAAACCGATGGCCGCGATGCTCTCCGACGCCGACGTAGAGAACGTCGCCGCTTACTACGCCTCGCAGGATCAGTGCAAGTAACGACGCCCGTGGCCTTGACCGACACCCGGTCGGAGCGCGCTGCAGTGGACGATCCGCGTTCCCGCAGCACGATCCGCGACATCGATCGGGCGATCGTCCTGGCGACGCAAGACGGCCTGCCGCTGGTTCCGCGCCCCTACCACGAGGTCGCCGAGCGCATCGGAGTTTCGCCCGACGAGGTCATGACCCGCTTGCGCGGGATGGTCGAGGCGGGCGCGGTGCGCCGCATCGCGGCCGTGCCCAACCACTATGCCTTGGGTTATCGCGCAAACGGCATGTCGGTGTGGGACGTCGACGACGACAGGGTCGGCGCGCTGGGGCGGGAAGTCGGCGCGCTGAAGTTCGTCAGCCACTGCTATCTGCGCCCGCGCCGTCCGCCGCACTGGCGCTACAACCTGTTCGCCATGGTGCACGGCCGCGATCGCCGAGCGGTGGAAGAAAAGGTCGCGCGCATCGCCAGGCTGCTCGCCCCTCATGTGCGCGCGCACGAGGTGCTATACAGCAGTCGAATTCTCAAGAAGACGGGCCTGCGCCTGGCCTGAAGGAGCGCCGAATGTTTCGTGTTTCCCAGTACATGCGCGTGCTCGCGTCACCCGAGCCGCCACCGCGGATGGGGCCGCTGCGCGCTCCGCCCGGACCGGTGGTGATCTGGAATCTCATCCGGCGCTGCAATCTGACCTGCAAGCACTGCTACTCGGTTTCGGCGGACCGCGACTTTCCGAACGAGCTCAGCCCGAATGAAATCGAGGACGTCATGGACGATCTCAGGCGCTACGGCGTGCCGGTGCTGATACTGTCCGGCGGCGAGCCGCTGATGCACCCGCACGTCTTTCGTATCTCCCGCCGTGCGAAGGCAATGGGCTTCTACGTCGGACTGTCGACCAACGGCACCCGTATCGACGACAGCAACATCAGCCGAATCGCTGATGTCGGCTACGACTATGTCGGCATCAGCATCGACGGCATGCGCGAAACCCACGATCGCTTCCGACGACTGAACGGCGCCTTCGACCTCGCGCTTCGCGGCGTGCGCTTGTGCCGGGGAGCGGGCATCAAGGTGGGCCTGCGCTTCACGCTCACCGAGGACAACTCCGGAGAATTTCCCGATATTTTGCGGTTGATGGACGAGGAGAACATCGACAAGCTCTATCTTTCGCATCTCAACTACGCCGGACGCGGAAACCGAAACCGGCGCTCCGACGCGCGTCACGCCGTCACGCGCCGCGCCATGAACCTGCTGTTCGAGACCTGCCTGCGCGACGTCAGCGAAGGCCGCGAGCGCGAATATGTCACCGGCAACAACGACGCCGATGCGGTGTATCTGCTCGAGTGGGCGAAGTCGCGCTTTCCCGATCGCCTGCCCGCGCTGCGCGAGCGCCTCGTTCGCTGGGGTGGAAACGCGTCCGGGATCTGGATTGCGAACATCGACAACGAGGGACGCGTGCATCCGGATACGTTCTGGTGGCACCACACGCTGGGCAACGTGCGCCGAAGACCCTTCTCCCGGATCTGGGAAGACCTCTCGGACCCGGTGATGGCCGGGCTCAAGCGCCGGCCGCGACCGGTGGAGGGCCGCTGCGGCGCCTGCGCGCACCTCGATGTTTGCGGCGGCAACACGCGCGTGCGCGCCTATCAGATCAGCGGCAACCTGTGGGCAGAGGATCCCGGCTGTTACCTGACGGACCGGGAGATCGGCGTCGCCCCGCAGGCCGAGGCACGATATGAAGGTCGGGCCTCGCGTCCGGTCGCTTTCCGCCCGCGCTCCGCGAACGAGCGCTCCCGCCGAGTGCGAACCGAAGTTTCGTGAGGACGCGTGTCTCTGAGGCCGCCCGGCGCGTGCCGGCGGGCGGCCCGCAGTGAGCGCCGGGGCGCCGTTCGTCCACCACGCCGCGGCAGCGTTCTTCGCCGTCCTGTGGTTCGCGGATTCCGACGCCGCCGCGGCGCGGACAGAAGCTGAGCAGCCCGCGCACCACGCCGCGGCTCTTTATCGCCAGCATTGCGCAACGTGTCACGGAGCCGATCGCCTGGGGGGCGTTGGCCCGGCCTTGCTGCCGGAAAATCTGAAGCGCCTGCGCCCGAAGCGGGCCGCCGCCGTGATTGCAGAGGGGCTCCCGGCGACGCAGATGCCGGCCTTCGGCGATCGCCTCGAGGCCGGCGATATCGATGCGCTGGTCGAGCTGATCTATACGCCGCTTGCCGGGATACCCGAGTGGGACGGTCTGCAGATTGAAGCCAGCCGCATCGTCCACCTTGAGCCCACGGACGACACCCGCGCGCGCCCTGCCTATGATGCCGATCCGATGAATCTGTTCCTGGTGGTCGAATCGGGCGACCATCACGTGACCGTGCTGGACGGCGATCGTCTGGAGCCGATTCACCGCTTCAAGTCGCGATACGCGCTGCACGGAGGCCCCAAGTTTTCGCCCGACGGGCGTTATGCCTATCTCGCCTCCCGGGACGGGTGGGTCTCGAAGTTCGACCTCTATCGCCTCGAGACCGTGGTGGAAACGCGCGCTGGAATCAACACGCGCAACGTCGCCGTTTCGGGCGACGGGCGTTACGTCATGGTGGCGAACTACCTGCCGCACACCCTGGTGGTACTGAGCGCCTCGGATCTCACCCTGGAGAGGGTGATCCCGGTCACCGACGGCAAGGGCGGCAGTTCGCGAGTCAGCGCGGTTTACGACGCCCCGCCGCGGCAGAGTTTCATCGCGGCGCTCAGGGACGTCGAGGAGGTGTGGGAGATCCAGTACGCCGATAAACCCGTTTATTACGGTCGCGTCCACGACTACCGCGTCGAGGGTCCTCCGGAGGTCACCGAGCGCTTTCCGGTGCGCAGGATTGAGCTCGACGACTATCTCGACGACTTCTTCTTTGATCCCAGGTACGAGAATCTCATCGGCGCTGCCCGCAACGCCAACAACGGACAGGTGGTGAGTCTGCTGGTGGGACGAAAGATTGCCGACATCGACCTCACCGGCCTGCCGCATCTCGGCTCCGGCATCACCTGGGACTACCAGGGCAGGCCGGTGGTCGCGACGCCTAACCTCAAAAAACCGGAGTTGACCGTGATCGAGATGGGCGCGTGGAAAGTGATCAAGCGCATCCCGACGCTCGGCCCCGGATTCTTCATGCGCAGCCACGAGAACAGCCGCTACGCCTGGGCTGACGTGTTCTTCGGCCCGGACCGCGATGCCGTGCACGTAATCGATAAAGCAACCCTGGAGATCGTGAAAACGCTGCGTCCCGAACCGGGCAAGACGGCGGCCCACGTCGAATTCACCCGCGACGGGCGCTATGCGCTGCTCAGCATCTGGGACATGGACGGCGCCATCGTCGTTTATGACGCCGAGTCCCTGCAAGAGATAAAGCGGCTGCCGATGGTCAAGCCTTCGGGCAAGTACAACGTGTACAACAAGATCAGCGGAGACCGGGGCACAAGCCACTAGGCCGGCCGGGCCCGAGCCGCATCCCTCGCCCATGGAATACCTGCCCCTTTTCTTCAACGTCCGCGGACGTTTCTGCGCCGTCGTCGGCGGAAACGCGACGGCGGCGCGCAAGGCGGCGCTGCTTCTGCGCGCGGGTGCGCGTGATCGCGGCCGAGATCGGCAAGTCACTGATCGAGCATGTCCGCGCCGGGCGCCTTGAGCACGCGCCGGGACCCCTCGGACCCGACAGCTTCGCCGACTGTGTGCTCGCCGTGGTGGCGCTCGAGGACGAGGGCGACGCGGCCGAGGCAGCGGAATTTGCCTCGGCCCGGGGCATTCCGGTCAATGCGGTGGACCGGCCGGAGTTGCGCAGCTGTATCGTGCCGGCGATTGTCGACCGCGCTCCGGTTGTCGTAGCGGTCTCGACGGCCCGGCGCCAGCGACGTCGTGAGCCGGATACCGCGCCTGTCTCGAGGCTCAACGGAATTCGTCGGCCAAAGGCGCGGGTCATCGCTACGGCCGCTGTCCCCGGGCGCGGGCCCGTTCCCCCTCGTTCCCGGTCGGCCCCTGGATCGAGAAATCGCCTGGAAATACACAGGCGCCACTCCTTTTCTATAATGTGCCAATGAATCAGCGCTCCGTTCACGAGACGGAACCCGGTGAGGGTGCCGCCACTCTTTTCATCAGGAGGGCACAGCGTGAACACCAAAGCGACGGCCCGCGATACCGGCCGCACCGATCTGTTCGATAACCCGCTCGGGCTTTGCGGCTTCGAGTTCGTCGAGTTCGCAGCCCCCGATGCCTCGGTGCTGGAGCGGGTGTTCGCCGCCCTCGGCTTCAGTAAAGTCGCCCACCATCGCTCCAAGGACGTGGACCTGTACCGCCAGGGGCAGATAAATTTCCTGATCAATCGACAGCCTAAGAGCCTCGCCGATTATTTCGCCGACGAGCACGGGCCTTCGGCCTGCGGCCTGGCATTCAGGGTCCGCGACTCCCACGCGGCATATCAAAGAGCGCTGGAGCTCGGCGCACAGCCCATCGACATCCCTACCGGGCCGATGGAGCTCAAGCTCCCCGCCATCAACGGCATCGGCGGAGCGCCCATATACCTGATCGATCGTTTCGAAGACGGTTTGTCCATCTACGACATCGACTTCCGGTGGATCGAAGACGTCGGCCTGCATCCGCAAGGCTGTGGCCTCGAGCTCATCGACCACCTGACCCACAACGTTTACCGCGGCCGCATGGCGCACTGGGCGCGGTACTACGAAAAGATATTCAATTTCCGCGAGATCCGTTTCTTCGACATCAAGGGCGAGTACACGGGATTGACCAGCAAGGCGCTGACGGCGCCGGACGGGCTCATCCGGATCCCGCTGAACGAAGAGTCCCGGAAGGGCGGCGGCCAGATCGAGGAATTCCTGCTGGAGTTCAACGGAGAGGGGATTCAACACATTGCGCTGTCAACCGACGACATCTTCGATACGGTCGACCGCCTGCGCGAAAACGGGCTCGAATTCATGCCCAGTCCCCCGGACACCTATTACCAGATGCTCGAGGAGCGCCTGCCGGGCCACGGCGAGTCGATAGAGGCGCTCAAGCGGCGCGGCATTCTCATAGACGGCACCACCGGATCGGACGGCAACAGGCTGCTGCTGCAAATCTTCTCCAAGACCCTGCTCGGACCGGTTTTCTTCGAGATCATCCAGCGGAAGGGCGACGAAGGTTTCGGCGAGGGCAACTTCAAGGCGCTGTTCGAATCCATCGAACGGGATCAGATCGAGCGCGGCGTGCTGAAAACGGAAAAAGAGAAGTCATCGTCCAGCGCGGGCTGATCGACAGGAACATGGCGTCCAGGCGATACATCTCGGCCACGCGATCAGAGGGCAAGGCGTCCCGGCAGGCCCACTGCGATCCGCCTGAAGGAACTTTCGAGCGCGAGCTCGGCAAGGAGGGTTTCTACGGTCCCGCCACCATGATGTATCACACCCATCCGCCCACCGGATGGACAAGCTGGCAAGGGCCCCTGCGCCCGCGCGCGTTCGATTTGAACCGGATCACCGAGCACGGCCCGTCACCCGTGGACGCCACGCTGCTGCTGCACAATGCCGACTGCCGGATGCGTTACTGGCGCACGGGCGCGCCCATGGATCACCTGGTGCGAAACGCCGACGGTGACGACCTCATATTTCTTCACCGGGGAAAAGCTCAGCTCTTCTGCGACTACGGTCATCTCGAGATCGTGAAAGGGGATTACGTGGTGTTGCCACGCTCCACCATGTGGCGGATCGAGCCGGAAGATCGCGTGGAAACGCTGATGATCGAGTGCACCGGCGGAACCTTCTACCTGCCGGAAAAGGGCATGCTCGGCAATCACGCCATCTTCGATCCCGGCGTGCTGGACGCGCCGCGTATCGATGATGCCTTCGAGGCGCAGAAAGGAGAGACGGAAACCGTCGTCCGAATCAAGCAGCGCAACGCGTTCTCGACCGTCACCTATCCGTTCAACCCGCTGGACGCCGTCGGCTGGCAGGGCAACTTGTCGGTGGTGCGCCTGAACGTGAAGGACATCCGTCCGGTGACCTCCCACCGCTATCATCTGCCGCCGTCTGCGCACACGACCTTCGTCGCCGAAGGCTTCGTGGTGTGCACCTTCGTGCCGCGACCCTTCGAGACGGACCCGAAGGCGATGAAGATCCCGTTCTTTCACAACAACGATGACTTCGACGAGGTGATCTTCTATCACGAAGGCGACTTCTTCAGCCGGGATAATATCGATGCCGGCATGGTCACCTGGCATCCGGCAGGATTCACCCACGGTCCGCACCCGAAGGCGCTGGAGCGCATGTTCGAGCAGAAGAAAGCCATGACCGACGAGTACGCGGTGATGCTGGATGCCCGCAGGCCGCTGGAGGCGGCGGAAGGGGCCTTGACGGTGGAAAAACCCGAGTACTGCGAGAGCTGGCTCGCATCGGCCGGCGCAAAGCCGCCCCGCGCCCCGGAGGCGGCGGATTGATCCCGCGGCCATCGGAGCAACGAGCACACATTTACATCCTGCCCGCGTCCCGAGTGCTTCCGAGCTCTGGCCCAGCCGTCGAACAGCCCGCATCCGAGCCGGTTTGTGAGCCAGGCTGATCCCACCACCGAGCCGACGCTTCGAAGCTGGATCGAGTCCGCCAACCGCTCGGACTGCGATTTCCCTGTTCAGAATCTTCCCTACGGGGTCTTCAGCACCAGACGCCACGACGCACCGCGGGTGGGTGTCGCCATCGGCGATCAGGTGCTGGATCTCGCGGCGCTCGAAACTGAAGGTCTGATCGAAGCCGGGAGCAGGAATCCTGTCTTCTCGGGATCCGCGCTCAATCCTTTCATGGCGCTCGGTCCCGAAATCTGGCGAAGCGTGCGCGCACGCTTGAGCACGCTGCTGTGCCGAGAGGAGTCGCCGCTGCGGAACAACGCCGAGCTTATACAGAGGGCGCTGACACCGCTTTCCGACGCGATCCTCCACCGACCTTTCGAAGTCAAGGGTTACAGCGACTTCTACGCTTCGAGAGAGCACGCCACCAACGTCGGCAAAATGTTCCGCGGTCCAGACCGGGCGCTGTTGCCCAACTGGCTGCACATGCCCGTGGCCTACAACGGCCGCGCCAGCACCGTGGTGGTGAGCGGCACCGACGTTCGACGCCCCGCGGGTCAGATCAAGCCGGAGGGGTCGGACGCGCCGATATTTTCTCCATGCCGGAAGCTCGACTTCGAGCTGGAGATGGGTGCCGTAGTCGGCACCGGAAATCCCATGGGTGAACCGGTGACGATTGAGCGCGCCAGGGAAATGATCTTCGGCTACGTGCTGCTCAACGACTGGAGCGCCAGGGACATTCAGCTCTGGGAATATCAGCCGCTGGGCCCTTTCCTCGCCAAAGCCTTCGCCACCACCATCTCGCCCTGGGTGGTGACGAGCGCCGCGCTGGAGCCTTTTCGCGTTCCCGGACCGGAACAAGCTCCGGAACCGCTGCGGTATCTTCGCCAGTCGACGCCGAACAATTACGACATTCATATGGCGGTCGCCCTGCGGCCGAACGGCAGCGAGGATTCAACCACTGTCACGCGCACCAACTTCAGGCATATGTACTGGTCCGCCGCGCAGCAGCTCGCCCATCACGCCATCGGCGGGTGCGCCATGCAGACCGGCGACCTGCTGGGATCAGGCACCGTCAGCGGCGCCGAAAAGGAAAGCTTCGGCAGCCTGCTGGAGCTCACCTGGAACGGTAAAACGCCTTTGAAACTCGAGGACGGCGAAACCAGGACCTTCATCGAGGATGGCGACACCGTCACCTTCACCGGCTGGGCTGAGGGCGAGGGCTATCGTATCGGCTTCGGCGAGTGCCGCGGCACAATTCTTCCCGCGCACCGGGTAAACAAGTAGAAGCGCTCAATCAATCTCCTCTCTGCCTGTAACAGTTCTCGATTTCTTTATCATAATTTCTCGTCCTCCCGGGGCTCGTTTTTTCCCTTCATGTCAAGGCCCATTTCTATTATGAAAGGAAAAATGCGAACCACGTCTCATGGATCCGCGATAACCGGCGCCTATACTTTTTATCCCGCTTTGCCAAGAGGCCGTGAACGTGATCCGCAATCTTCTTCTGCTTGCTCTTCTGTCCCTAGCCTCCGCCACGCCTGTACTTGCTGACGAGATTTTCTCGCTGAAGGTCGGGTTCGCGTCCCTCGACGCAGACGGACAGTTCGCCGGCGAGAACGGTGGCAGCGGCACCAGAGTCGACTTTGAAAACGATTTGAACTTCGACGACAGCCAGGATGTGTTTGCGGAGGCCGCCGTGCAGCTTGGCCCATTCAGGCTCTCGGGCGGATACCTGCCGCTGGAATTCTCGGGCAACGGCGCCATCAATCGGAACATCACCTTCGATGGACAGACGTTCACCGCGGGCGCCAACGTGGCGAGCGACGTCGAGATCGACGTTTTCGACATTGGTCTGGCGTTTCACATTCTCAACTTCGACGACGGTCCATTGCGCGTGCAGCTCGGCCCGGAGCTGGCGGTGAAGATTGCCGAGATTGATCTGTCCTTCAGGGACACCTCCGGCGGTGCCAGCGAAAACGTCAGCGCTACGGTGCCGGTGCCGACCCTCGGCGCCCGCGGCCGGGTCGCGTTGAGCGACTTCGTTGGGGTGGTCGGGCGGGTCGGGTACCTCGCAGTCCGGGACAACAGTTTTCTCGATGCTGAAATTCAGCTCGAATACTCTCCAATCCCGCTGCTCGGCGTGTTCGCCGGATATCGATACATTGACGTCGACGTGGATGAATCCGACGTCGTTTTGCAAAGCACTTTCTCCGGCGTTTTTGCCGGCGTCCTCGCCCGCTTCTGATCAGGGACATTCGGAGTTCGTAAGTCATTGATTCGCCGACGCAGCCGGCCTGAATAAAGATCAATGGCTTACGAACTCCGAATGTCCCTGGAATAATCAGCGCCATCGCCTGTACACCTCCTTAACCGGACCCGCAAACCGCGGCGCCCGGGAGATACAAGAACACAGGAGAGAGTACTCATGAAATCACTGACCCTAACCGCGGCGGCGCTGGCGCTGGCCCTCTCGAGCGGAACCGCTCTTGCCTTCGAGTGCCCGGCCGACATGAAGAAGATCGATGCGGCGCTGGCCGCGAACCCGTCCCTCGATTCCAGCCAGATGGCCAAGGTGAAGGAGCTGCGCGCCTCCGGCGAGCAGCTGCACAAGTCGGGCAAGCACGGGGAATCCGTGGAGGCGCTCAGAGAGGCCATGCAGATTCTGGGCATCAAATAGCCTGTACGGACGGCGGCCGCGTTCGGGCGATGGCATGAAAACCTTCGAGCGGCTGGTCGTCGAACAGATCCCCCGTCTGCGTCGTTACGCCCGGGCGCTGACGGGGGATCGGGTGCCGGCGGACGACCTGGTACAGGAAACGCTCGCCCGCGCCATCAGCCGTCGCCACTTGTGGGTGCCCCGGAGCCGCATCCGGCCGTGGTTGTTCACCATCATGCATAACCTGTTCGTCAACGACCTTCAAAAGCAGGCGCGAACACCGGCGCTCTTCGCTGCGGAGGAAAACGACGCTCGCCTCGCGGCGAAGGGTCACGCCGAAACCGATTTAATTTTGCGCGATCTGGATCGGGCGCTGGCGGAGCTCACCGAAGAGCAGCGTGAGGTCGTGCTTCTGATCGGCCTCGAACAACTGAGCTACAAAGAGACGGCGCGCGTACTGGGCATCCCGCCAGGTACCGTCATGTCACGTTTGTCCCGGGGGCGGGAGCGATTGCGGGATCTGATCTCCGGCGAGAGCAAGGCGGGCTTGAGGCGCATCAAATGAGCGAGCAATCCAAAGCGATCTCCGGGGAAGAGCT
>DATIPL010000154.1:0-9072 GCA_035471965.1 Gammaproteobacteria bacterium | reverse complement strand
ACTCATGACGAGGCTGAGTTGGCCAGGCTGCGGGATATCGCCAGGCGGATGGACGTTTGTGCGACCGAGATCGGGCGCGTGCCGGACAACACTTTCTACGCAGTTCATCAATCCGACTGGTCGCCCGCCTGGCAGAGGGCGCTGGTACACGCTGCCGAGGGAATTGTCGAAACGGTGCTCGAAATCCGCGAGAGGATTGCGGGCCTTTTCGGTGCACTGCGAATAAAGCAAAGGAAACTCACGCTCGATCAGCTCCGGGCGCTCAAGCTGCTGGCCGACTCTCTCCCCCATGCGCACGGGCGAGATCTCGATTTCGCGTTCGGGCGCGGAGCCCTGAAAACAATCGCGCTGCTGGATGACGGTCTCGGCCTGTTGCAGCAGTATCGGAAACTCGAACGGCGGCTTGCCCGCACTTACGCCGAAAGGGGCCTCGACCTGGGAAACTCCGGGCCGCCGGCGCTGCGTTGGCAGGATGTCCGCTCCAGCTGGTGGCCGCAATCGGAAACGGCTCGCCGCAAAATCCGCAACGCGGTGTTCGCCCACGGGGGAGCATCCGGCGAGACCGACTACGGTGAAGACCTGAAACTGCTATGGGAGCTGCAGCACACACGGGGAAGAATTGACGAGCTCCAACCTCTTTCGCGCAAAGTTCCGGGCTGGCGTGGATTGGATACCGAGATATTTCCCTTGAAATCGGACCTCCACTTGGTCAGGCGCCTGCTCTACGCAGTCGCCAACCTCGGTAATGAAACTGAATCGTTGATCGAGATCCATTCGGCCGTTCGGACGCTCACCACCGGGGAAAACGATCTGCTCGCTTCGGGCGCACCCGTAGGCGAACTCTGCACGGCGCTAAACGGTAGCCTGCGGTCGCTGGAGGGCGTGCTCGAGGAATTCTCCGCGCTGGCCAGGGCGAATGCGTATGAGTGTATACGCACGGAGGCCGGTGAAGACTGGCTGATGGCTCTGAAGGCCGTGGCCAATGATCTGGTCGCGAGAGAGTCGCAGCTCAACGCCTGGTGCGCGTGGCGACGAGTCCGGAATGAGGCCATCGACGCGGGCCTCGGTCCGCTGGTCGACGCGGTGGAGAGAGGGGATGTCGCCCCGGGCTGGATCTCCCGGTGTTTCGAGTGCTCTTATTGTCGCTGGTGGGTGTCGGAGGTGGTGCAGGCTGATTCCGTGCTGCGTACCTTCAATTCGGCAGAGCGCAACGACAGGATTCAGGAATTCAGGCATCTCGACGACAGCTTTACTGAACTTACCCGGCGGCATATTCGTGCCGGTCTATGTCTCGGTCTTCCAAGGCGGGACGAGATTGCGCAAGCGTCGGAATTCAGCGTGCTGCGGCGAGAGCTGGAGAAGAAGGCGCGCCATAAACCGCTGCGTCAGCTTATCAGCGAGATTCCGTCTGCGCTCGGCCGGCTGTCACCCTGCCTGCTGATGAGTCCGCTCTCCGTGGCGCAGTATCTGCCACCGGACCAGGCCATTTTCGATCTGGTGATATTTGACGAGGCTTCCCAGATCACGGTCTGGGATGCGGTCGGTGCCATGGCCAGGGGTAGAAGGTCGATCGTTGTCGGCGATCCGAAGCAGCTGCCGCCAACGAGCTTCTTCAGCCGTTCCGAGGAAGAATTGGACGAAGATGACGAATTCGAGGGTGATCTCGAGAGCATATTGGACGAGTGCCTTGGCGCGGGTCTTCCGGCACGTAATCTGGAATGGCACTACAGAAGCGAACACGAAAGCCTGATTGCGTTCTCAAACCATCGATATTACGACGGCAGCCTGATCACCTTCCCGTCTCCGCTTACCTACGACCGGGCGGTGCGATGCCGACACGTTCACGATGGCGTATATGGTCGCGGCGGTACTCGTACGAACCGGGTCGAGGCCAGAGCAGTCGTGGCGGAGGTAATCAAACGGC
The DNA here is from genome assembly GCA_035471965.1 of Gammaproteobacteria bacterium. Classification (GTDB taxonomy): domain Bacteria; phylum Pseudomonadota; class Gammaproteobacteria; order HK1; family HK1; genus CAMYJH01. The sequence continues at coordinate 7,148 of DATIPL010000154.1, read as the reverse complement.
TGAAGCGTTCATCGTTTAAGGACTCCAACCGATCCATAGGTGTGGTTACTTTCAATGTTGAACAGCAGAGACTGATTGAAGATCTGCTCGACGAGGAACGGGTCAAGGATCCATCAATCGAGCAGTTCTTTTCCGAAGATCGCTTCGAGTCGCTTTTTGTCAAGAACCTGGAGAGTGTTCAGGGGGATGAGCGCGATCTCATATTGTTTTCGGTGACCTTCGGCCCGGACGCCGAGGGTTTTGTCAGCATGAACTTCGGGCCACTCAATCGAGATGGCGGCGAAAGACGTCTTAACGTCGCGATAACGCGCGCCCGCGGCGAACTCCTGGTTTTCACATCCTTACGCTCAGAGCAAATCGACTTATCGAGGGCCGGGGGGGCAGGGGTGAGAGACTTCAAACACTTTCTGGAGTTTGCGGAACGCGGACCTCGCGCCTTTGCCGAGTCCATTTTCGGTTCAGTAGGCGAATACGCATCACCGTTCGAGGGCGCAGTTGCGCGCGCATTGTCAGAGCGTGGCTGGGTCGTTTACCCGCAGATTGGAGTTTCGGCGTTCCGCATTGGACTGGGAATCGTTCATCCGGACAGTCCCGGACGCTACCTTGCGGGCGTGGAATGCGATGGAGAGACTTATCGTCGCTCGGCAACCGCCCGCGATCGAGACAAGTTGCGCGAACAAGCGTTGGGTCGGATCGGATGGAAAATCATACGCGTGTGGTCGTTGGATTGGTGGCTCGATCCAGGTCGCGCCGCGGACAGGCTCGATAAGAAGCTCTCGGAACTGCTGGAACAGGCCCGGGCGGACGCGGAAGTGGAGAGAATGGCCTTGCTTCAGGAATCGTTACGGAGCCTGGCAGCAGAGTGTTCCGAGCTGTCGAATGCATCACAAGCCGACGCGTCGACACGAATCGAGAATCGAGGAGATCCGCTGACGACGTCTGATACATCCGCTGTGAATCGGGCCTTGGAGGAAGCGTCGGCGGCGCCCGGGTTCGAGGTGACGAACAGCTACAGAATTTGTCATCCGCCGGAGTTCACCTGCGCTGTGGAGCAGGAAAGGTTCTTCGAGCGATCGCAAGACGACGCCATACGGGACATGATCGACTTCGTGATCGCGGCAGAAGGACCCTTGCGGGACGATTTGCTGGTCAAGCGCGTGGTGCGGGGCTACGGTTTCAAGCGCACCGGTCGTAAACTGCGCGACCGCGTGCTGGATTTGACAACATCACGCTATGAGACAACGTCGGACGCAGGCGGGGTGTTTTTCTGGCCGGATCATACGGCTCCAGAACAGTGGACGACATTTCGTGCGCCCGTCACTGAAGACGATTTTCGCGCCGCCACGGAAATCTGTTTCGAGGAGCTCGCGGCACTCGCCCGCCAGATTCTGGAGCTCGGCTCCGAGGATCCTGCGCGCGAAATGGCGCTGGTGATGGGGCTTTCGAGGATAGATTCGACAACCCGGCGCAGACTCGAAGACGTCCTGTCACAGGTGACGGCACGACCTTCCACCAACGGCACCGAGTAGCAGCAACTTCGGAATCCGCCGCTCATTGACTTTTGCCTGAGACATGACGGGAGGAGCTGCGACTGCCGGGTGCGATCGCACCCGCAGCGGACTCGGCGCGCGCCTCGGGATTTAGGTTCGTATGGGAGGTAATTTCGCTCTCGCTGGACTGTGATCGGCGCTATCATAGTCGACCGATGCCGAGTTTAGTCGGCCATTATGATCTGGTCCCAGGCGCGCCGTTTCCGGGTCGTATTTCTGTCTCTAACCTTTCGTCATGGGGCCCGGAAATCGTCACCTGATCTGCCTCGGTGATCCTTCTAAGTGCGGGAGTCAACGAGCGGGTCTGCGGTTCACCCCGGTATCGTCTATAGTTCTTACAAAATTGGCGCCCAGTTTGATATCGTGAATAACGAAACGGAAAAAGACGACGACGACGAGCAGTCCTCGACGGGTGACGAGATATCCCAGGATGCGCTGGGCGATACGCATCTGGGCAAGAATCTCGGACATCTCATCAGGGAAATCGGGCGTCAACAGAAAAGGATTCAGGAGAAGGCCGCCGCCAAAGTTGCGGGTGGCGAGACTCAGGACTCCGACACCGCTGACCGGATGGAGCGTCTCGACGAGGCTCTCAATGTCGTTGCGGCCAATAAGGAGAACAGCGGACCGGCGTTGGCGTTTGTCAACCACGGCAGAAAAGACGAGGCGGCTACATCGTCGACGGTTTCGGGTGCTGGTGTCCGCGGCGGTTCCTCACGGAGCGATGCCGGTGACGCATTCTCGAACGCCTTGTCGGAAATCGAGTCGACGTTACGACAATTTGCCGAGGCAGAGCGCAACCGGTATGAGAAGGAGCTTGACGACTGGAAGGCGAAGTTCAAAAAGGCGGCGGTGATCGCTATCAAGAAGCAGGTGGAAGCCGCCCGGGCGAACTGGGCGAGGAAAACCTCTGAGAACGAAGCGAAAGTCGCCGAGCATTATAAGAAACTGAAGGTTCTCGCAGACAAGGTGGCCAAGCAGAAAGTGGAGATTCAGAACGCAAAGCAGGAGCTAAGAGAAAAGCTCGAGCTGGCTGACCGGCTTCATGTCGAATTTGATGGTATCCGCCAGGTACTGGACGGGAAGCTCGGAGTGCTGGACCAGCTCGACAAGGAAGATGAGGAGAGCTGATCCCCTTTCCAGCTTGGATCACTCCATACCGCATTTCTTCATCAGCGTCTTGGTGAGCGCAGCCGCCTGGAGTTTGCGGGCCGGCGACATGCCGCTCGCCATGATCTCGAGCACACCACCGGTAGAGTGACCACCGGCCCGCGCGACGCTGAGCCAGGCGAAGGCATAGACGTCATCCAAAGGCACGCCCTTTCCCGATGCGTACAGGATGCCCAGGTTGTATTGAGCCAGGGAATCTCCTCTGAGGGCCGCCTTTTCATACCATTCCACGGCTTGCTCGAAGCTCTGATCGACGCCGTGACCTTTGGCGTACATTTCTCCCAGATAACTCTGGGCCGTGCGATCGCCGGCTTCGGCGGCGCGCCGGTACCACATTGCCGCGGTTTCAAGATCGCGAGCCACGCCGGCTCCGTTGTCGTACATTAGGCCGAGGTTGAACTGGGCGTCCACGTGGCCGGCTTCCGCCAGCGGTTGCCACAGCTCGAGGGCGGTTTCGTAGTCGCCGTCCGCTGCGGCATCGACGCCGTTCTCGAAATCGCCGGCGCTGGATTGAACGGGCGCCAGCATGAGGATGAGAAGTCCCGCGCGCAGCTTCATCGGTCAGCTCCGGGTCAACTGAAGCGGCGTGTATGTTAGCACTTGCCCGCTGCCCGGTCAGGACGCGGGGCGACCTCGCAAGCGAGCTTCAGGTGATACGACGGTAGATACGGGACTGAGCCATGGCACAAGGATCTCCGGGGCACCGAAGCGAACTGCTCCTTCAGTCCTGCGCCACGGTCCTCGAGTGGAACGTCTGGTGGCGTTTCGGTAACGGCTGGCAGGCACGCCAGCCGCTCATCGTCGACGTCATCAAGCGCGTGGCTCCTGATATTATCGCTCTGCAGGAAGTCTGGGGTGATGAACGTACAAATCAGGCCGCCGAAATTGCGCGTCTGATTGGCTTTTCATGCGCGTATGCACCGGCAAGCCACATAGACGGTCTCGGGTTCGGTAACGCCATACTTTCCCGCTGGCCCATTGAAGATTCGCAATCCGTGGATTTGCCTTCGATGCCGAGCGAAGATGGCAGCCGCAACTGTAATGCGATCTATGCCCGGATTGCCGGTCCCCGCGGAGCCATCAACGTCTGCTCGACCCACCTCAGCTATAAAGCTGAAGAAAGCGGTATACGACAGCAGCAGGTCACGGCGTTGTGCGGATTTGTTCGGAGCCTTCGCCCATCGCGGATCCCGCCGCTGATATGCGGAGACTTCAACGCCGTTCCGGTCTCTGACGAAATTCGGATGCTGACGGGCAAGGCCCGTCCGCCCGTCGAGGGGCTGGTCTTCTATGACGCCTGGGAGGTCGCGGGTGGCGAGGGCCCGGGATTCACCTGGGACAACCGCAACCCGAACGCAGTGCCGGCGCTGGAGCCGAATCGCAGGCTCGATTACGTGCTGGTGGGAAAGCCCGCCGCCAACGGCGCGGGCCACGTCACGGCGGCGAAGCTGTATGGCCGCGAGCCGGTGGGCGGGCTGTGCCCCAGCGATCACTACGCATTGTCGGTGACGTTTCGCTATTGAAACAGCGACACGGAGGCGAGGTGATCCGCCGCCGGGGCTTGGAACAGGCGTCGGACTTCAGGCAAATGGCGCGCCGGCCGAGCCGGGAATCTTATCGTTCCGGGGACTCTTGCGCCGGCGGTTCACCACCATGCGCTGGTGGAGTCTGTCGATCAGCAGGCTTCCGGTGCGTTCGAAGAGAAAAGGCAGCAGCGCGTGGACGAAACACGCCACCGCGGCAATCGCCAGGGAGGTGGCAAAATGCAGAGCATGGCTGAAGTGCTCGAAATAAGTCTCATCCACGCTGTCCAGGTGGCGGGTGAGGAAGTTCGCGGACATGAAAATTCCTGAATTAATGAAGAGTATCTTGGAATCATATACCATGATGCGCGGAAAAAGGTTTTTCTTTAATCTAGTTGAGACATATAATATACAACATTAAACTATCGTTTTATTGATTATTAAAAATTTCTTCTAATGGACGCCATCGACCGCAAGATCCTGGCCCAGCTCCAGGCCGACGCCACCCTCTCCACCGCGGAAATCGCCGAACGAGTGGGCTTGAGCACCACTCCCTGCTGGCGGCGGATTCAGAACCTGGAAAAGTCCGGAGTCATCCGCAAGCGGGTCGCGCTGCTGGATCGAGCTCAGCTCAATATCGGCATCGACGTCTTCGTCGCCATTCGCACCAGTCAGCACAATATCGAATGGCTGGAGAAGTTCGCTCGAGCGGTGGACGATTTTCCTGAGGTGGTGGAGTTTTATCGCATGAGCGGCGAGATCGACTATCTCATGCGGGTTGTGGTCCCCGATATTCCGGCTTACGACCGTTTCTATAAGCGGCTCATTCAACAGGTGAACATTTCCGACGTGAGTTCGAGCTTTGCCATGGAGCGCATAAAATACACGACCGCGCTGCCCCTGGACTACATTTGAAGAGCGGGCTCGAGCCACCGACTTCGCTGCCGGAGCGCCCGTCCGCGGTCGCCCGCCGTCGTATCGCGCGCTGCCGAATAATGCGGGCTAGAATAGCCCGCCGGCGGCATGCGCCTGGCGGCTGAAGAAATCCATAGACCGGGGAAAACCATGGGCTTTCGCACTGAACAGATCCACGCCGGCGTGGAGCCGGATCCGGTCACCGGCGCCATCCTCACGCCGATACACCAGTCCACGACCTACGTGCAGGAATCGGTGGACCGCTATCTGGAAAAGGGCTACTCGTACTCGCGCTCTGCGAATCCCACGGTGCGCGCGCTGGAGCACAAGCTGACGAAGCTGGAGCGCGGCGCCGACTGCTGTACCTTTTCCACCGGCATGGCCGCGATCAACGCCACCATGGTGGCGCTCCTCAACGCCGGCGACCATGCGGTGGTATCGGACGTGGCCTACGGCGGCACCTATCGTCTTTGCACCAAGGTGTTGTCCCGCTTCGGGGTGGAATTCACCTTCGCCGATACCGCGAACCAGGATGCAGTGGCCCGAAGCATCAAAAAGAACACGAGGCTGATACTCACCGAAACTCCCGCCAACCCCACCATGAAGCTCACGGATATCGCAGCGATATCCAACATCGCGAGAGAGCACGGAATTCCCCACGCGGTGGACAACACTTTTCTCACGCCGTATTACCAGCGGCCGCTCGAGCTCGCGGCGGATCTGTCCATACACAGCACCACCAAGTACCTGGACGGGCACAACGCCACCGTCGGCGGTGCCGTGATCAGCGCCAGCGGGAACCTGGACGAGCGGATCAGATTCGTGCAGAACGCCATCGGCAGCATCATGTCTCCACTGGTGGCCTGGCTCACGCTTCAGGGATGCAAGACGCTGTCGGTGCGCATGGATGCGCAGTCGGCGACCGCGATGGAAATCGCGCGCATGCTTGCGGGCCACCCCAAGGTCTCCCGGGTCTGTTACCCGGGTCTGGAATCCTTTGACCAGCACGAATTGGCCAGGCGTCAGTCCTCCGGCTTCGGCGCCATGCTCTGGTTCGAAGTCAGGGGCGGCGTGGCCGCCGGTAAGCGACTGATGGACGCGCTGGAGCTCTGGAGCCTGGCGGAAAATCTCGGTTCGGTGGAATCGCTGGTGACACACCCGGTCACCATGACCCATGCGGATGTGGACGCCGCCGAGCGAGAGCGCGTCGGCATCACCGACGGATTGGTGCGGCTGTCGACGGGGCTGGAAGACGCGGAGGATCTGATTGCGGATCTGCAGCAGGCCCTCGAGCGAGTGTGAGGCTTCGAGGCCAAAGCTTCGAATTCGGAAAAGGTGCTTGCCGTGGACGGTAGACGGCGCTAAGGCGCTTTTCGCGCCAGCCGATCGACCGACTCCGGTCTGCCGGCTGTCAATTGCGGATTTTCAGTGGAATTTCCAGACGCGCCGCTACGCTACGCTGCTGTCAGCCGTCTTATCCGCAAGCCCGAGCGGATCCGACGGATCCACGCCCGCCATATAAGGAATCTTTCGATCTTGATCGGTGAGCTGGTAGACGAGCCCCAGCCAGTTGTTGAACACGGCCTTTCCCGTATCGGTCCAGGTGTTGTCCACGTGCCGTTCCGCCTCGGCTTCCGGAAAGGGCGGCGGCGGGGCGCCGCGGCCTGCGGCAGCGACCACCTTTTCCTTATATTCGTCCAGCAGCTGCGCAGCCTCCGGAGAAACGTAATTTTCCGGGTACGGCGGATAGTCATCGCGCTCGCGCGCGATGAAGCGCATCACTTCCCGCTTGTATTCTTTCAACAGGCTGTTGCCGTCGTATTCCGGATGCCCCTGAAAATAAAGGAACCGGAACTGGTCCGGGCTGACCGCGGCAAGCGCTCCGGCCTTCTCGCTTTTCACCAGAACTTTCATTCCCGCGGCCTCGATCTGCTCGGGAGGCACGTCGTTCCATCGGGAGTGCGGCGTCTCGAAGCGGGTGTTGATTCCC
>DATIPL010000153.1:0-14695 GCA_035471965.1 Gammaproteobacteria bacterium | reverse complement strand
AGATAGGTATCCAGGTCAGCGTAGGCCTTGCCATCGATCTGCTTGCCGCGCTCGAGTATCGCAATGCGGGCCTTCAAATCGTCGTTTTCCTCACTCAGCTGCTGATTGTCCCGAAGCAGAGATTTTTGCTCCATCTGCAGTCGGGTGACTTGCTGGTCCCGGGTTTCGTGCTCACGTTCGCTGACGTAATAACCTCCCGCACCGATTGCGATGCCCGCCGCAAGCATGGCTATCGTACGGCGCCATGGTTGTCTTTTTTGAATGATGAAGCTGGGTTTCATCGCTCGACTTTGGGTTTCCTCATGCGCAAAGTCCAGTCGCTCAGGGGCCCCACTTCAGGGACTCAAGGCCGCGGCGCCCAGCCCCTGCGCTTCGTCGAATCCGAACATGATGTTCATGTTCTGGATCGCTTGTCCGCTCGCGCCCTTAACCAGATTGTCTTCCACCACCAGAATTACCGCGGTATTGCCGTTTCCGGGTCGATGACAGGCGATTCGCACCATGTTGTTTCCCCGCACCGAGGCCGTTTCCGGGTGGCTTCCGGCAGGCATCACGTCGACGAAAGGCTCTTCGGCAAAACGCTCCTCGTAGACGGCCTGCAGGTCGACCTCCGCGACGATGAGCTCTGCATATAGGGTAGCGTGTATTCCGCGAATCATGGGAGTCAGATGCGGCACGAAAGTGAGGCCCACGGCCTTGCCGGCGGCCGTCTCCAGGCCCTGGGCGATCTCCGGCAGGTGGCGGTGCCCCGGGACGCCGTAGGCTTTGAAGTTGTCGCCTGCCTCACAAAAAAGTGTATTCAACGCAACCTTGCGACCGGCGCCGCTGACCCCGGACTTGGCATCGGCGATGAGTCTGTCCGTGTCCACCAGCCCCGCTTCGAGCAGGGGCAGGAAGCCGAGGTGCACCGCCGTGGGGTAGCAACCGGGGTTCGCCACCAGCCGGGCCGAGCGGATACGTTCCCGATTGACCTCCGGCAGACCGTAGACGGCCTGCTCCAGGAGTTCTGGGCAACGGTGCTCGATGCCGTACCACGTCGCCCACACGTGCTCATCCCGCAGTCTGAAGTCGGCGGACAGGTCGATGACGCGAACGTCTGCATCAATGAGCTGCGGCGCCGATTCCATCGCGGTTCCGCTGGGCGTGGCAAAGAACACCAGGTCGCATTCGAAAAGGGTCTTTGCGTCGGGCACGGTGAAGGCGAGGTCGATTCGACCGCGAAGGCTCGGGAAAACATCGGCCACCGGACGACCGGCTTCTGCCCGGGAGGTGACGGCAACCACGTTCGCTCCGCCGTGACCGGCAAGAAGGCGCAACAGCTCGACGCCGGTGTAGCCCGTGCCGCCGACGATGCCTACGCGGATCATTTTCATTCAATTCCGGTATCTTGTGCCGCTGAACGTGGGAATCTTAGCAGAGCCTGGCAAGAGGCCCCGACCACGGACAGGCATGCCGCGCGCCGCGCACGCGGGAAGATGACGAGTTGGATATAATCGTATTCGCGTTCGGGCAGAACAAGCAAAGGCGCTCACGCTGCGTCCATCCGCGGATTCCGATCAACATATCGCCTGACCCACCGCCCCCAGGCGCGTGCGCGCCTGCCCTCTGACCGGGGGGGCAGCCGATGCGGATTGTGCCCATTACCAAGCCCTGACTCGTGCAACCGTTATACAGACTGAGGGAGCATCTTGCCCACGCGGAGGCGTTGTTGCCGCTGGCCCTCGTCGGCCTGGTCAGCGGACTGTTGACCGGGGGCGTGATCATCGCTTTTCGCTGGATTACCGAGAGCGCCCAGCTGGCGCTGACGCCGCTGGCTGATCCCGAAGCCTTCGAATGGCTGCGCTGGCCCTACCGGCTCGGACTGCCCGTAGCGGGTGGCCTGCTGATCGGCATCATGTTCCAGCGTGTCTCACTGGGTTCGCGTCAGCTGGGCGTGGTGCACGTCATGGAGCGGCTCGCCTATCATTCCGGACGCATGCCCTGGAAAAACGCGGCGCTGCAGTTCTTCGGCGGCGCCCTGTCCATCATGTCCGGGCACTCGGTGGGACGGGAAGGGCCCGTGATCCACGTCGGCGCCGCCAGCAGCAGCCTGCTCGGGCAGTGGCTCGGATTTCCCAACAACAGCATTCGTGTGCTGGTCGCGTGCGGCGTGGCGGCTTCCATTGCCGCGTCCTTCAATACTCCAATCGCCGGGGTGATCTTCGCCATGGAAGTCGTGCTGATGGAATACACCCTGGTAGGCTTCACTCCCGTGATACTCGCTGCGGTCGCGGCGACTTCCCTGACCCGGGTAATGTACGGCTCCGCACCCGCTTTCGACATACCCATCATGCAGATGACCTCCCTGTGGGAACTTCCATACATCCTGCTGCTGGGCGTGGTTCTGGGCGCTGTCGCTGCGCTGTTCATCCACGGGATCCGGTTCCTGGACGAACTCTGCCAAGACTTTCCTTTGTGGATCCGCACCAGCGCTGCCGGCGTCGTCACCGGCCTGTGTGCCCTGACCGCGCCCGAGGTCATGGGCATCGGCTACGACACCGTGGAGCTCACCTTGCTTGGCGAGATGGCTCTTGGCGCGCTTGTGCTGGTGGCGACGATGAAACTCGTAGCCACCGTCGCCTGCATCAGTCTGGGCCTCCCCGGGGGACTCATCGGACCGACAATTGTCATCGGCGCGACAGCCGGGGGCGCGCTCGGGGTAATTGGGCATGCGCTGGTGCCGGAGGTGAGCTCCAGCGAAGGCTTTTACGCCATGCTCGGCATGGGGGCGATGATGGGCGCCGCGCTGCAGGCGCCGCAGGCGGCGCTGATGGCCATGCTCGAGCTCACCGCCAATTCCAACAGCATACTTCCCGGCATGTTCGCCATCGTTACGGCGACGCTGACCACCCGCGTGGTGTTCAAGAAACAGTCGGTGTTCATCAGCATGCTCAAGGCCAGAGGTCTCGATTACCAGCTCGACCCCGTTGCCATTTCCTTGGGTCGCACGGGAGTTGGAGCCATGATGGACCGGCGCCTGCTCGCGCTGCCGAGGCGTATTGAAGCATCGTCCCTGCCGGATGCAGAGGAACAGGCGCAGTGGGTGCTGCTCACGGAGGGCGATCGCGTATGCGGAGTCGTCCGCGGGCATGCTCTGGAGTCGTTCATGGCGGAAGCGAAACCCGGCGCGGAGAAAAATGAAACCCTGGACCTGTTGCAGGTGCACGGCGCCCATGAACGCTTCGCCCTGGTCCGCATTCACGCGACCCTGGCAGAGGCCATCGAGAACATGGAGCGGAGCGGGGCGCGGGTGGTGCTGGTGAGCGACTCCGACACTCCCGTGCCGGACCGCGTCCATGGCGTATTGACGCGGGATCGGATCGAAGCGGGGGTTCGAGTCCGGGTTTGAAATCAACACCGGCGTCGCGCTTCACGCGGCCCTGGCGGTAAACTGTACCCTTCATTCCTATCTACCAGAGCCGGCGCAAGATTGGAGCGTTTTCCCGATTTTCGTCAATGCTGTACGTCAAAGCCTTGCATATTATTTTCGTCGTGACCTGGTTCGCCGGACTGTTCTATCTGCCGCGACTTTTCGTCTACCACTCCAGCACCAGCGATGAGACTGGAATCGAGCGCTTCAAGACCATGGAGCGAAAGCTGTTCATAATCACGACCATAGGCGGCGTGGGGGCGCTCGTTTTCGGCTTGTGGCTCACCTTCGCCTACGCCTGGCAGGCGTACGCCTCCGACCTCTGGCTGCATCTGAAATTCGCTCTGGTCGCGCTGCTGATCGCGTTTCATTGCTACCTGGGCAAACTCACGCTGGATTTCAGGTACGATCAGAACCGACACGGCGAGCGGTTTTACCGCTTATTGAACGAGGTCCCGTCCCTGGTGCTCGTCGCGGTGGTCATACTGGCCGTAGCCAAGCCGTTTTAGGCTTCGGCCACGCGGAGGTTATCGATGGCAAGAATGGTCGATTGCGTAGTGTTGAAACGCGAAGCGGAAGGGCTCGACGCCCCCCCGCATCCGGGCGATATCGGGCTCCGCATCTACGAGAACGTCTCCAAGGAAGGCTGGCAGCAATGGCTTCAGCGGCTGCAGATGATTATCAACGAGAACCAGCTCAACACCGCCGATTCGATGAGCATCGAGCTGATTGAGAAACATATGCTGGGCTTCTTTTTCGACGAGGGCGACTACGGCGGGCTGCCGCAGGGATTTCGGGCCGCGGGTGGCAAGAAATGACGGGCTTCCTTACAAGTTAAGGATGAAGCCTTGTGTCAGGGCCCGCTTGCGGGCGAACCGTTCTTGAGTCGCCGGATCTGAGGAATCGCACTCCGGGCGCTTCTACGCCGGGCATCGACTCCCCTGGCATCGGCCGTCACCCATTGCGCGTCACCGCCGGCTCGATGCGCCAAACCGGCGCCAGGACGAACTTGAGGCACGCGTGGGCTTCACGAAGCGCTTGCTCCACCGCCTGCGGCGACTCTCCCAAAGCAAACAGGAATCCGAGGTAGCTCCCGCCTTCGGGAAGCGGAACCAGTTCGTAACCCTCGCGCACCGCGATCACCAGGTCCTGGATGCCGGCCACCTTGCGCGCCGCCATGACCCCTTCGACCCTGCGCAGCACTCCGGCCCCCGGTACCGGGATCATCAGCACTCCGGCGGCGCCGCGCGGAGTGGCCACCTGAATTCGATCTCCTATCGCCTGTTGCAGCACCAGCTCCTCCAGGCTTTGACCGGTGCCGAAGCTGAGCAGGCGGGCACAGTCCCCGCCGATGGTGCGGGCGGCAATTTCCAGCACCCAGAATTCCCCCGACGCCAGGCGCACCTCGGCATGCACCGGTCCCTGGCGCAGACCATAGGCGCGGCAGGCATCTGCCACCCTGAGGGCGAGAGCGTCCAGGCGAGCCCGGGGTAAGCGCGACGGCGTGAGGTAGTACGTCTCTTCGAAGAAAGGACCCGAAAGCGGGTCCGGCTTGTCGAACACGGCGAGTACCTGGAGGACGCCATCCTGAAGCATTCCTTCCAGCGCATACTCCCCTCCGGGGATAAAGCCCTCCACCAGCACGAATCGGCGCTCCTCCGGATCGGGGAGCCGGGTGAGCAGAGGCGCAATGCGCCGGCAGGCGCGTGCGAGCTCGACGGAATTGTCGACCCGGATCACTCCGCGGGAGGCCGAAAGTGCCAGCGGCTTCACCACCTGGGGATAATCCAGGCCCTCGAGCTGCGGGTGCAGAGGGGCCCCCAGGTCCACGCGGCGAAACGGCGGCACCGGCAGGCCCGCCCTGTGGAGCGCTTCCCGCGCCAGATCTTTGCGCCTGGCAGTACGAACTGCGGAGGGCGGGTTGTGGATCAGCCCCAGGCTGCCCGCCACCTGGCTCGCCAGCTCCACGGTGGCGTCGTCGGTGGCGATGACTGCCTGGAAAGCTTCGCGCTCCGCCTGCCGGACGATGGTTTCCAGGGCCGCCTCGGGGACCTCCAGATCCACGTGTATGCCGCGGGCGATTTCCGGAATGAGCGAGTGCTCACCCTGGGAAGCCACCACCAGATCGATACTCAGCCGGGCGGCGGCCTGGTGATAGGCAGAGATCCGATAGCTGCCTGGGGGGGCGATTAAGAGGACACGGGATCCGTGCGCCGCCGTGCCACGGGCGCCGCCGGCCATGGGATCATGGCGCCGACGCACGGGCTGAAGGACGACTGCGGCGACTCGGGATCAGGCGCAGCCGCCGCCCGCGCCCACGGCGGCGCCGCACGCTCCGCATGTGGCGCTGCCACCCACCGCCTGGAATACATTGTTGAAGACGAAGGTGGCGCCGGTGTCCCTGGAAACGTAGTCGATCTCGACGCCCTGCAGATAGTTCAGCGCGACGGCGTCGACGTATATTTCATAACCCCGCCCCTTGAGCACCTTGTCCAATTCGGACTTGTGGTCGGTAAACGTCATACCGTAGTTCATGCCGCTGCAACCACCGCCGGCGACGTAAATTCGAATCGCCTCGATCTCTTCATCTTCGACGTCACCGAACAACCTGGCGAGCTGCTCTTCGGCCGCCTCGGTAACCTTGATCTCTTCTTCACTGACTGTGCGTTGAAAAGCGGGAATGGTTTCTATACTCATGATTGTTTCCGTTGTGTTTCCACGGCATTGATGACGCCGGGAAAGCTTGCTGCTTTTGAACTGTGCCGATGCCCCGGTCCGACGTCACCGAGCAGCGCCGTCCGGCAGCGCTCGAGCGCATGCTCAGATCTCGACCATCTCGAAGTCCTCTTTGCGGGCGCCGCACTCGGGACATACCCAGTTAGGCGGGATATCTTCCCACTTGGTTCCCGGGGCAATACCCTCATCGGGCAGACCATCGGCCTCATTGTATACAAATCCGCAAATGACACACATGTAGGACTTCATGCACGCTCCTTGGCCGCTCGAGGGCGGCGTATTCTCGCATGGCCGGAATCAGGGTTGAAACCGGCGCCGCGGCCGCGCTTCGAATTGATAGAATCCCCGCCCGTGAGCCCAACCGCAGACAGGTCTCCCACGGTCATGGTATTTGCCGGCCTCGACCCCACCGGCGGCGCGGGGCTGCAGGCTGACATTGAGGCCGTCGTCAGCATGGGATGTCACGCCCTGCCGGTGATAACGGCGGTCACCGCTCAGGACACCCGCGACGTGCGCAGCGTCACCGCCGTCGACCCCCTGGACGTCATCGGCCAGGCTCGGGCGGTGCTCGACGACATCCCGGTTTCCGCTTTCAAGATAGGTCTGATTTCCAGCGTCGGCATAGTGCAGGCCGTCCACAGCATTCTCGTCGATTTCCCGGACATTCCCGTCGTCGTGGACCCGGTCTGCGTCTCCGGCGGCGGACGCCGCCTGATTGACGAAGAGTTGCTCAACGCCATGGTGTCGCTGATTTTTCCCGCGACGCTGGTGGTCACTCCGAACACCCTCGAGGGCCGGCTGCTGGCGCCGGAAGCGGATTCGCCGGCGGCCGTGGCGCAGCAGATACTCACCTACGGCTGCGGCTACGTGCTGCTTACCGGGACGCACGAAAACACCGAACAGGTGGTCAACCGCCTGTATGCGGACATGCGCCTGATCGAGTCCAGGACCTTTGAACGGCTGCAGGGAAGCTATCACGGCTCCGGCTGCACCCTGGCCTCCGCCATCGCTGCCCGCGTCGCCCACGGGCTGGAGCCCGTGGCGGCGATCTCCCAGGCTCAGAAGTACACCTTCGAAACATTGAGACACGCCAGACGCCTGGGGAAAGGGCAGTTCTTGCCCGATCGGCTTTACTGGGCGCGCGGCTTCCGGGGCGCCGCTTGAGAGCGGTCCCGCGCCGCGGCCTCTATGCCATCACCCGCCAGGGGCCTCATCCGCCCGGCGCGCTGGAGTCCGCGGTATCGCTGGCCCTTGAAGGGGGTGCCGTCGCCATTCAGTACCGTGACAAGAGTGGAGAACGGGCTCGCCGGCGGGAACAGGCCGTCGCCCTCAAGCGGCTCTGCAACGCGCACGGTGTGCCGCTGATTGTCAATGACGACATTGAGCTCGCCGCGCTGGCCGACGCCGACGGGGTGCACCTGGGCCGGGACGACCCGGAATTGGGCCTGGCCCGGGAACGGCTCGGCTGCGACGCCGTTATCGGCATCTCCTGTTATGCCTCGCTGGAGCGCGCCGTCGAGGCCGAGCGCGCCGGAGCCGACTACGTGGCATTCGGCCGCTTTTTCCCTTCCGCCACCAAGCCCGGCGCGCCTCCGTGCCCGCTATCGGTGCTGGAGGCGGCGCGGGCTACGCTCGGAATTCCGGTGGCCGCCATCGGAGGCATCACCGCGGACAACGGCGCCATTCTGGTGGACGCCGGCGCCGACCTGCTGGCGGTAATCGACGGGGTGTTCGCGCAGCACGACATCCGCGCTGCTGCCGCCCGAATCGCCGCGCTGTTTGCCTGAAGCGACGCGGCGGGCGGGGCCCGCCCGTTCGCCGCCGTGAGTTCAAGGCGCTCGGGTTTCCCGCTAGAATGCCGAGTTTCGTCGAGGTCACAATCACTTTTCTCCCTACGGACCCCACATGAAGTACAAAACAGAGGACCTGCGGATCCGTTCCATCTCGGACGTGATCCCGCCGGCGCAGGTACACGACGAGATGCCGATTTCCGACGCCGCGGCAGAGCTCGTTCACGATACCCGCGAGGCCATTCATCGCGTGCTGCACGGCGAAGACGACCGCCTCCTGGTGGTCATGGGGCCGTGCTCCATTCACGATCCGAAGGCCGCCCTGGAATATGCTTCCCGGCTGAAGAAACTTCGCGATGAGCTCAGCGATCGGCTGCTGGTGGTGATGCGGGTCTATTTCGAAAAGCCGCGCACCACGGTGGGATGGAAGGGCCTCATCAACGATCCCGATCTGGACGGCAGCTTCAACATCAACAAGGGCTTGAGGATTGCACGCGAGCTTCTTCTCGGTCTGAATAACATGGGGGTCCCGGCGGGAACCGAGTTTCTCGATCTGGTCACGCCCCAGTACATCACCGATCTCATCAGCTGGGGCGCCATAGGGGCACGCACGACCGAGAGTCAGGTGCATCGCGAGCTGGCATCCGGTATCTCCTGCCCGGTCGGATTCAAGAACGGCACCGACGGCAACATCAAGATCGCTGTCGACGCCATTGGCGCGGCGAATCATCCGCATCATTTCCTCTCCCTCACCATGGCCGCGAAGTCGGCAATTTTTTCCACTACCGGAAACGAGGACGCGCACATTATTCTGCGGGGAGGAAAGAAACCGAATTACGACGCGGCGAGCGTCGATGAAACCGCGATCGCGCTCAAGAAAGCGGGCCTCGCGGATCGCATCATGATCGATTTCAGCCACGCCAACAGCAGCAAACGGCACCAGCGCCAGCTGGACGTTTGTGCCGACGTCGCCGCTCAGATCGCATCCGGAGAAAATCGAATCATGGGGGTGATGGTGGAGAGCCATCTCAAGCCGGGCCGCCAGGATGTGGTCCCCGGGAAAGATCTCGAATACGGTCGCAGCATCACTGACGCCTGCATCGGCTGGGACGACAGCGAGGAGATACTCCGGCGGCTCGCCGATGCGGTGACCCAGCGACGCCGCCTCCCGCAGGCGCGTGCGGCTTCCTGACTCGGCCCGCTGCCGCGTTGGTTCGGACTACCAGCCGGGTACCTGGTTGGCGGCGATGCCCTGGTCCTCGAGCATGATGGGGATTCCGTCACTCACCCGGTAAATGGTTTTGCCGTCCTGGGTAATCAGAGCTTCTTCAAGCGGCTCCTCGACGGCCGATCCGTCACGAAGCTTGATCCCGCCCTGCTCGATGGCGCGGTTTAGAATGTCCAGCTTGTCTTTTCCCAGCGGCTTCACCGGTGTCTTTGTAACCGGGCAGCAGAGTATGTCGAGAAGACCTTTGTCGATGCTCATGAGTAAACGCTCGGGCCGGTTGTGTGTTTCAGGGCGCGGAGCCGGCGGATCGGCGCGCGCGCTCCTCTCGTAGCATTTCTGCGACCAGAAATGCAAGCTCGAGACTCTGGCTTGCATTGAGCCTCGGATCGCAGTGGGTATGGTAGCGGTCCTTGAGATCCGCCTCGGAGATATCCTGCGCGCCGCCCACGCATTCGGTCACGTTCTGTCCCGTCATCTCGACATGCACACCGCCCGCGTGGCTGCCCTCGGCCAGGTGCACCTGGAAAAACCCGCGTACTTCTTTCAGCACGCTGTCGAAGGCGCGGGTCTTGTAGCCGGTGGCCGATTTCACCGTGTTGGCGTGCATGGGATCGCAGGACCAGACCACCGATCGGCCTTCGCGCCGCACCGCCCTCAGCAGCGGCGGCAGACGGTCTACCACGCCGTCACAGCCCATGCGCGAGATGATGGTCAGCCGGCCGGGAACGTTTTCGGGATTGAGAAGATCGATGAGCTCGAGCAGGTCGTCGGCCGTAGCGGTCGGACCGATTTTGATTCCCAGCGGATTGGCTATACCGCGCAGGAATTCCACGTGGGCACCGTCAGGCTGCCGGGTTCGCTCCCCAAGCCAGAGCATGTGGGCCGAGGTGTCGTACCAGTCGCCGGAGGTGGAATCGATTCGGGTCAGCGCCTGTTCATAACTCAACAGCAGCGCCTCGTGGGAGGTATAGAAATCCGTGTGCTGCAGCACCGGCGCCGTCTCAGCCGTTACCCCGCACGCCTCCATGAAAGCAAGCGCATCGGCAATGCAATCCGCAATGACCTGATAACGAGCGCCCTGGGGGCTGTCGGCGACGAAATCCATGTTCCATCGCTGCACCTGGTGAAGATCTGCGTATCCGCCCTGGGCGAAAGCGCGCAGCAGATTGAGCGTTGCCGCGGCCTGACTGTAGGCGCGCACCATGCGTTCCGGGTCCGGCGTGCGCGCGATCTCGTCGAAGTCCATGCCGTTGACGATGTCCCCGCGGTACGCCGGCAGGGTCCGGCCGTCTCGCGACTCGGTATCCTCGGAACGCGGCTTGGCAAACTGGCCCGCGAGCCTCCCGACTTTGATCACGGGGCACGAGGCGCCGTAGGTCAGTATCGCCGCCATCTGCAGCAGCACGCGAAAAGTATCGCGGATGTTGTCGGGGTGAAACTCGGCGAAGCTTTCGGCGCAATCACCACCCTGCAGAAGAAAACCCCGGCCCGCGGAGACTTCCGCCAGCTGGCTTTTCAGTTTTCTGGCCTCTCCGGCGAAAACCAGCGGAGGATAGGTGGACAGCCGCGCTTCCGCATCGGCGCATGCTTCGGCGTCGGGGTATGCGGGAAGCTGGCGCGCCGGCAGCGCCCGCCAGCTGTACGGTGACCATGCGGTGTTCTGTTTCAAAGCTTCCGGTCCCGGCTGTCGGGACGCTCAGGAAATTGGTCTGGCGGCCTGCTCCCGAGAAGCGCCCGCGCTGTCGACAAACTTGACCAGCACCATGCCTGTAAATTTGTCGTCTCTGTAGACCTCGATGCGAAACGTCGTGCCCGCGTTGTCGACGGAGAATCGGCGCACGATTTCTTTCTTTCGAATCTCGATGCCGCTTTCATTGTGCACTCCGGGCTGGCGCCAGCCGATGACGTTCACGCGATAACCTTCCTGTGGCTCTACGACAAATGTCTCATGAGCCTCGACGATGCGACCGAATCCCACCGCCTTGCGTTGACCGTCAACGTATACGGCGATGAAATGCCGGCTCGAGTCGTACTCGAAGAACTGCGGGTGCAGCTCGGTAATACGGCGATTTCCGTAGCTTACGCGGTAGCGCGATCCCTGCCTCAGGATTGCGACCAGCGGGCTGCTTGCCTGGTAGTCGATTTCAGCATCTTTTTTCAGCGGAACGTAGCCGAGCTTTTTACGCGCATCGGCCATCTCCAGCAACACTCGATTGTCGTAGAAGCTGACCCGGATGTTATCGTCGATGCTGCGCTTTACGGATTGCGGCGTCAGCTCGAAGGAGCGCTCGAACCCGATTCCGAAGCGCCGCATGTAGGCTTCCAGTACCTGCAGGTGATAAAAGGCGCGGAGGTGGGTAGGCAGCGACTTGCTCGCCTCCACGCCCACCGCCGGTTTGCCGTTGTTTATGGCGTAATAGGTGAGGGTTTTCGCCATCTCCCGGTTGCCTTCGCGGGTGCGCGTATTCTTCACCCTGTAAGCGTGATCGACGTCCAACAGCCGTTCATTGACACGGATGGCGATCTGCCTGGCGACTTCCCCAAGGTCGCCGAAGGGAATCGGTGAAATGCTTTCCTGGTCGATGATGATGCTCTGGCCCCAGCGGTTGGGATTGCGCAGGCGATCAACGTGCCGTTCACGATAGAAGCCGCTGCCGTCATGGAGATTGAATACGAAATCCACCTCCTGATCGGTGATGATCCGCTTGATCTTCTCGACCCGCTCATAATCCGGATCGCTTGAAGGCACCGCCGGAAACTTGCGGTTCATGTCACCGTAAACGCCCCGTGAGCGTCTGACGATACTCTCGAAGTTGAGATTCGGCACCACCCACACCGCGCCGCGCGTGAAGCGGTAATGGGTCACCAGAAGAGAAGCCGCGTTGAAGCCGCCAGGCTCGTCGCCCTGGATACCGCCGACCACCAGAAGCGTATTGCCCGGATCGGAGCCGTCGTTACGGTAGAGACTGAACTCGAGCCGGCCGGCCGCGGCGAAGGATGCCTGATCCGGCCACGTCAGAGCGAGGCAAAGCGTCAGCCCGCTGAGCAGATAGCGACCCTTTGCGTGAATGCTGTCCCCCCGCATATTCATGAGCTTAGACCGCGTCGGCGAGTTTTTCGGCCCCGGCATCCGTTCGAGCTCACCCGGCGGTCGATTCCCGAAGACCCTCAGGGAACCGGATCGTAGCCGCTGGTGCCCCACGGATTGCAGCGGACGATCCGGCGGACGGCAAGCCAGCCTCCGCGGAATACACCGTGACGGATTATTGCCTCGGCGGTGTACTCGGAGCAGGTCGGCAGGTGCCGGCAGCGCGGCCCGAGGACCGGGGACAAGACCAGCTGATAGCCGCGGATGACCCCGATCACTCCGCGCTCCGCGACACCCGGGCGCCTGTCCCGCGCGACTTCCCCGGATGTCGCAGCTTCCTCTATCCTACTTTGCGCCATTTAGTCCCATCCGGTCCGTCTTCCAGCACCACGCCCCGCTGCGCGAGTTCGTCGCGGATGCGGTCGGCGGTGGCGAAATCCTTGTCCCTTCGCGCCCGGTTTCTGGCCGCCACGAGCCTGTTGATGGCCTCCGCGTCACCATCATCGGCGTTTCGCCGCTCGAGCCAGGCATCGGGATTGCTCTGGCCGATGCCCAGCAGACGGCACGCGGCCAGGAGCTCGCCTTTGATTCTCGCCTTTTCCGCCGCGTCCGTGGCGCTGTTGAGCGCGCGCACGATTTCAAAGGTCTTTGCCTTCGCCGCCGGGGTGTTGAGGTCGTCTTCCAGCGCCTGCGCCACCGCCGCCGGCGGCACGCCGTCACCGGCCGCCGCCTCGACCTCGACGTCCTGGAAGTCGCGCAACGCGACGTAGAGCCGGTCCAGCTCCCGCATGGCGGCGGGCAAAGTGTCCTCTGTCCAGTCCAGGGGTTTGCGATAGTGACCGCTGATCAGCGCCAATCGCACCGCCTCTCCCGGGGCCTGCTTCAAAAGATCCCGCACCAGCAGGACATTGCCGATGGACTTTGACATCTTTTCCCGATTGACGTGGATGAGGCCGTTGTGCAACCAGTAGCGTGCAAAGATCTCACCGTTATGGGCACAAGTCGCCTGGGCAATCTCGTTCTCGTGGTGGGGGAACTTGAGATCGTTGCCGCCGGCATGGATATCGATGGTGCGTCCCAGATGCTTTTCTATCATGGTGGAGCACTCCGTGTGCCAGCCCGGGCGCCCGCGCCCCCAGGGACTGTCCCAGCCCGGCTGGTCGTCGCTGGACGGCTTCCACAGCACGAAGTCCACCGGATCCTTCTTGTAGGGCGCAACTTCCACCCGCGCGCCCGCGATCATTTCCCTGCGATCGCGGCGCGAGAGGCGCCCGTACTGGGGGAAGCTCGGCACGTGAAACAGCACGTGACCGTCGGCGGTGTAGGCATGGCCCTTTTCGATCAGCGTCTGGATGCTGCTGATCATTTCGGGAATGTGCTCAGTGGCCCGGGGCTCGATGGTCGGCGGGTCCACTCCCAGCGCAGCCATGTCATGGTGATAAATGCGGGTGAACTTATCGGTGATAGTGCCGATGGAAACCCCCGCGTCTATCGCCGCGTTGTTGATCTTGTCGTCCAGGTCCGTGATGTTTCGCGCATAAATCACTTTCGAATAGCGGCGCTTCAACACCTTGTACAGCAGATCGAAGATGACCGGCGGGCGGGCGTTACCGATATGCGGATGGCTGTAGACCGTGGGACCGCATACGTACATGGTGACGCATTCGGGATCCAGCGGCTCGAACAACTCCTTTCGCCGCGTCAGCGAATTGTAAAGGCGAATTGTCATTCAGACTGCGGCCAGGATTCGCCACCGCGGCTGCACGCGCTCCCTAAAGCCGTGTCGGGTTGGGCGCGTCACCGTACACTTCCTTGGGGTCGAACACGCGCTCGGTCTCGGTGAACTCGAGCGTGACCGGTGCTGATCTGAGCGCCTCGCGCCCCATCGGCAGCTGGCGGTAAAAGCATGAGCGGTAACCCACGTGACAGCTGGCGCCGCCCTCGACCTCCACCCTCAGCCATACCGCGTCCTGATCATCGTCGATGAGCATCGATCTGACCCGTTGCACGAAACCGCTGGTGGCGCCTTTGTGCCACAGGGACTTGCGGCTGCGGCTGAAGTAGTGCGCCTCGCCGGTCGCCATGGTGCGCTTGAGCGCTTCCGCGTTCATATAGCCGTGCATCAGAACTTCGCCGGACTGGTAATCGGTGGTGACTACCGGGATCAGCCCCTCCTGATCGAACTTGGGCGCCAGCTCCACACCCTCCTCCACCTGCGCCACGCTCTTCCTGGCGGCAAAGGCCGCGTCTCTCGATGTGCTCATTTTCTGGCCTTAACATGGCAACTCAAACGGACAAGGCCGCGATTTTACAGGCAATCGACAGCCGCGGTCATGGCCGCGGATCGGCCGCTGCGGGATGCGATGGGCTTCCCGCCCGTCTCCGCCGTGAGCCGGGGGGGCAGGACGCAGCGTAAATTGTGTCCAATGGAAATACTCGCGGCG
>DATIPL010000152.1:0-4536 GCA_035471965.1 Gammaproteobacteria bacterium | reverse complement strand
CGCCAGGCCGCCCGAGCCCATGGAGACGATGAGCGCGAGCACGAACCAGAGCAGCCCGCCCTCCTCCCGGTCTGCCGAGAACTGGGCCCACGCGGAGGGAAGCACGCTCGGGAGCTCGCCCACCGCGTCGAAGGTTTGCTCCAGCTCTTCGGAGAGCGCGCCGATGTTCCGCTGCAGGCGGTAGGCGAAGACCGCCGGATTGAACTCCTCGGCCTCCCCTTGTGGTGAGGATTTCTGCAGCTCGTTGATCAGCAGCTGCCGCGCTTCCCGGTCGGAGAGCCTGGCGACGGCCGCCTCGACATTTGCCTGGCCGCGGTTGTCTTGAGCGCTGGTCGCCGGCGCTGCCAACCCGGAACAAAGTAAAAGGATGAGCGCGGCCTCGAGCTTCGCCGCAATGCGTTTTATGGGCATGTCGCCCTCCTTCCCGCAGACGCGCAGGGAGCCGTGCCGCCGCTGATCCGTCGAACGCGGCCGCGCGGCATCGGCCGGAATGGAAGCAGCCGAACGCCGTCCATTCCACGTCCGCCGCGGTCCCGGCGTCAAGCCTCAAACCGCGCGGGGCCGGTGCCGGGATCCTTGCCTGAGGCGCCGCCGGCGCGATGGCGCCGGGGGCTCCGCCCTTTATCCCGCATCGCGATGCAGAAGCGGTTAACAAAAGCATCACATTTGACAGGGACTGTCCTCTGCCGGCTCGAGGGCCGAAATCATTCTGCGCGGGGAGCGCCTTTTATGGCGCAATAAAGAAAAAAAGCCGTTCCGGTCACCCGTCCTCGGTGCGGACGCCTGCCGATGTTCAAAGCGTGCCTGGCGGAGGCGGCGCAGGCCTCAGATCCGATGGCAGCGAACAGCCACTGCCTTTTTCGAAGACCGGGAGAGAACTTCGGGCGACAACTGACCGCGTCACGCCCGTGCACACTGGATCTGCGCGCCCCACAAGGGGTCAGTGCCGAAACGGTTTGAGTGTTTCAAATATTTCGGCGCCGACCCCGTTTACTATTTGCCCGGACCCACGTGGCGGGATCAGGCGAGATCGAAGCGATCGAGGTTCATCACCTTGTTCCACGCCGCCACGAAGTCTTTCACGAACTTTTCCTTCGCGTCGTCGCTGGCGTAGACCTCGGTGTACGACCGAAGGATCGAGTTCGATCCGAAGACAAGATCCAGTCTCGTCGCCGTCCACTTGACCTTGTCGGTCCTGCGATCGCGAATCTCGTAGACGTTCTCACCCGCTGGTTTCCAGACATTGGCCATGTCAGTCAGGTTCACGAAGAAGTCGTTGGTCAGGGCGCCTTCCCGGTCGGTGAGCATGCCGTGCCTGGTGCCGCCATCGTTGGTGCCAAGAACACGCATGCCGCCGAAAAGCACCACCATCTCGGGTGCGGTCAGCCCCATGAGCTGTGTGCGATCGAGCATAAGCTCTTCGGGCTGCACGGCGTAGTCCTGCTTGAGCCAGTTGCGATACCCGTCATGAATGGGTTCCAGCGGTTCGAAAGCGTCTACATCCGTCATTTCCTGCGTCGCGTCACCACGACCCGGCGCAAAAGGCACCTTCACGTCAAAATCAGCTGCCTTGGCCGCCTGCTCAACGCCGACGTTTCCTGCCAGCACGATGACATCCGCCACGCTTGCACCGCTATCAGTGGCGATGCCTTCCAGCACCTCGAGCACCTTCGCCAGACGTTCTGGCTCATTACCTTCCCAGTCCTTCTGCGGGGCGAGGCGGATATGCGCACCATTCGCGCCACCGCGCATGTCCGAGCCGCGGAAGGTCCGGGCACTGTCCCACGCGGTGGCAACCATCTCGCTGACCGAAAGGCCGCTGCCTGCGATCTTCGCCTTCACGGCGTTTACGTCGTAGTCGGTGCTTCCCGCGGGGACCGGATCCTGCCAGATCAGATCCTCCTCAGGGACTTCCGGCCCGATGTAACGGGTCTTGGGCCCCATGTCGCGGTGCGTCAGCTTGAACCAGGCCCGCGCGAAAGTGTCATTGAAATACTCCGGATCCGCGCGGAACTTCTCCATGAACTCGCGGTAGATCGGATCCATCTTCATTGCCATGTCGGCGTCGGTCATGATCGGCATGCAGCGGATCGAGGGGTCCTCGACGTCGACCGGCATATCCTCTTCGGCGATCTTGACCGGCTGCCATTGCCGGGCGCCGGCGGGGCTCGTCCGAATTTCCCACTCGTGGTCGAGCAGCATGTCGAAATAGCCCGTGTCGAACCTGGTGGGATGAGTCGTCCAGGCGCCCTCGATGCCACTGGTAACCGTATACCGCCCCTTGCCCGACTTGTTCGGATTGTGCCAGCCAAAACCCTGCTCCTCGGGGGGCGCCCCCTCCGGATCCGGGCCCAGAACACTCGCATCGCCATTGCCGTGTGTCTTGCCGACGGTGTGACCGCCGGCGGTCAGTGCGGCAGTTTCCTCATCGTTCATCGCCATGCGCACGAAGGTCACGCGAACGGCCTCTGCCGTCTTCAGCGGATCCGGCTTGCCGTCGACGCCTTCCGGATTGACGTAGATCAGGCCCATCTGCACTGCTGCGAGCGGGTTCTCGAGCGAGGTCTCGTCGTTGGCGCTCGCATAGCGGTCCTTGCCGAGCCACTCCTTTTCCGATCCCCAATAAATGTCTTTCTCAGGATGCCAGATGTCCTCGCGGCCGAAGCCGAAACCAAAGGTTTTGAGCCCCATGGACTCATAAGCGACGTTGCCCGCCAGGATGATCAGGTCGGCCCAGCTGAGCTTGTTGCCGTGCTTCTTCTTGATTGGCCACAGCAGACGACGCGCTTTGTCGAGGCTCACGTTGTCCGGCCAGGAGTTGAGCGGTGCGAACCGCTGGTTGCCCGTGCCGCCGCCGCCGCGGCCGTCGGCGATCCGGTACGTACCCGCGGCGTGCCATGCCATGCGGATCATCAGGCCGCCGTAGTGGCCCCAGTCCGCGGGCCACCACTCCTGGCTGTCCGTCATCAGGGCATGGAGATCCTCCTTCAGCGCCTTAACGTCGAGAGACTTGACCGCCTCACGGTAGTCGAATTCCTCTCCCATCGGATTGGTCTTCGTGTCGTGCTGATGCAGGATGTCGAGATTCAGGGTGTTGGGCCACCAATCCGTGACCGCCGTTTCACCCGTCGTGATCGCGCCGTGCATCACCGGACATTTCATTATCTCTGCAGCTGTGCTCATCGTTGTCCTCTGTCGCTCGTGCTGTGAATGTGAAGAGTGTTCGTTCGTGGGCTCAGGTGCCCTTGGCCGCCTTCCGGCAGCCGGGGCAGATGCCCCAGTAGACGACCTCGGCTTCGTCGATCTCGTAGCCGAAGTCCTTGTCGGGGGTCAGACACGGCGTGTCGCCCACCGCGCAGTCGATGTCGACCACCCGGCCGCAGGTTCGGCAGACCAGGTGGTGGTGGTTGTCGCCGACCCGGTGCTCGTAGCGGGCCGACAATCCGGCCGGCTGGATGCGCCGGATGAGGCCCTTCTCGACCAGCACGCCGAGAGCGTCGTAAACGGCCTGGCGCGAGATGGCGCCGATCTCGGCCCGGACCGCCTCGGCCACCTCGTCGGCGGTGCAGTGCGGTCGGGCGGATACGGCCCGCAGCACAGCCAGGCGCTGAGCGGTGATCTGGAGTCCCTGCTGGCGCAGGAGATCGGCGGGTTCGACGGGTGGCTGAGACACCGGCGCAGTCTTTATCAGATTTCAGACTGTGTCAAGAATTGGTTTTGGTCTGATTTGTCCCGGTGGCGGAAGCGGCCGCCCTCGCGGGTTCTGCCGGGAGCCCTCGTCAGCTGCCATTGCTGTCATGGCTGAACGCCTCACGGCTCGCGCGCGGCGCTGCGCCGGCCCCCGCCGGAGATATGCATCCGCGCCCGGTGAGAGAAGCGACTCCACAGGGAGCCCCCCGGGCGGCGCCTGCACTGGCCACCCGCGCAGCAGCGTGCCGTCGAACCGCGCGCGCCAAGTCCGCGGCGAAAATTCGCGAAAGCGTGCCCCCGGCCGTGCCGGGACCGTTCCGGCAGGGCGCGACAAAGACACCGGCTCGAGCTCGACATAAGCCGGCACCGCGTTCGGCGAAAGACACGGGTGTCCGCCCCGGCGGTACGCCATGTCGGCGCCTGCGAGCGCCGCAAAGCGCGCCGCCAATCGCTTCACCTGGAGGTGGTCCGGGCGCCGCGTTGTGAGACATTCGTTAACCTCTCGTGATCGCAATTCAAAGCTTCGCTGCCAAGCTTTCCGCTTCGTCGAGGAACAAATCGGAGCAATCCGCGTGCGAAGCCTGTTACTTGCTTTACTCTTTTCCGCCGCGTCCGCGCAGGCGCAGTCGATCGTGGCGCAGGGCCCGTGGCGTGCGGCCGACTACGAGGTGTCCGGGCAATGGACGATCATCCGGCACGGCGATCGGCTGTTCGTCGAGCTCGGTGATGACTTCGAAACCGAGCACGGGCCGGATCTGCACATTCTGCTTTCGCCGAAACCGTTCTCGCAGCTGACCAGTGCCAACGCTTCGGAGGATGCAGTGGTCGTCGGCCTGCTTCGAAGCA
>DATIPL010000151.1:0-2574 GCA_035471965.1 Gammaproteobacteria bacterium | reverse complement strand
TTTAGTCTTGCCGGTATAGGACCGGCGCCATTTCATAGCTGACTCGTCTATATTCGGGGCCACTTCAGTATAGCCTCCGCCCATTAGGTCCCTTGATGTCGCTTCTACCGGACCAGCAGGCGATAAGACTTGGCAGACCGGCGGCAGGACTGCCGGCAGGGCCCTCGGATCACGGGCTCTGTTTGGCGGATCGAGCCAAAGCTTGGACAGACTGTCCGAGCGGTCGAAAACTCCCGGACAGTGCGCGAAAAGCGCAGAAATCTGCGCTTCCGTCGCGCGAGTCTTCGAAAACCCCCGATCGGCCCGGCGCGTTAACGAACAGGAAAGATTTCCGGCCGACAATCGGCCGATCGGAACGTCGGTGCGGACAGGTAGGATGCACGACAAGGACGACGACTTCGAGCCCCTGGGAATCGTGGAACGGTTCCTGCTCGACGGCTGGCGGCTCCTGGAGACCCCGGAGGGCTGCCGCTGGATCGACGACCAGGGCCGCACTTGTGGGGCGCCGATCGTCGACCTCTCGCCCCGCCATCTCTACTGCGAGGCCCACTTGCAGCGGGCCCTGACAGAATCGGCGTGGCAGCGCCTGCTCCAGCGCGCCGGTCGGCTCGCCTCCGAAGGCGGCGCGGAGTAAGGCCCATATCAGGCGCCTGATTCGATATGCTCGGCCCGTGGATTTCCATCTCCTCCGGTCCAAGATCTGCTCATTCGTATCACTACGTATGAGTTTGGCTATGCTACGGCGAGACCGCGCAGCCCAGCGTCTCCGGAAACGCCGAACGGGACGGCTGTGGCCGAATTCGAACCCCTCCCCGAGAAGAGACCGCTGCTGTCGGGCCATCTAGAACCGCACGTGATGGTGATGTGTGACTCCATCTTCAATGGAATCCGATCCGCCACCATCCGCGGCAAGTTGGCGCGTTTGATCGCCGCTAGCGCACCTCGCCCGGGATCGGGGCCGGCGGATGGTGCTGCCCGACTACCGCCACCCGATCCTGTTCGAGTTGGAAGGTGGGCTGCGCGACGGCCTCGATTTTCGGCGCGTGTCCGCGCATATCCTCGACAACGTCGACCACTGAGCGTGAGAGAACGGCGAATGGTCCGGGCATCGCTTAGTCGAGCATATTCTCGTTGCCGGCACCGCCTACCCCGATGTGCACGAGTGGGTGGCTGGTGCCGCCCGCGCGCATTCCCGGGTTGACCGAGTGGCTGCGGCACGTCGCCGGGTTGACTTCGAAGTCACTGCTTGGCTGTACTTGAATCTCCAAAGGCTTTCACATTTAATCCAACCGGCCATCCGGAACTCGACGGCCAAGTAGGTCGCCTCGCGCAAGCCGAATAGCCTGCTCGTCAACATCGGCTCCAACGAGGGTCTCTTCGCGGTCGGCGTGACGGGCGACTACAGCCGCGTAAACCGGAGGGCGATCGTCGAAATTCGAGCGCTCGCCAAGGAGCTCACCGAGATCTTGCGCGACCGCTGTCCTGAGGTCGCGCGCATCTACGTCTTCCTTCTCATTGACCCCCGCACGCTCGCAAACCAAGCACCGGTATGGACGCCGATATGTTCGAGTTGCCGGGTCCACCGCATAAACGAAACTATGCGCGACGCTCATCTATGTTCCATGGGCAGAGGCGGCGGAACCAATGAAGTAGATGATGTATTGGTTAACCACGACCGTGCCAGTAAGCCCAATTAAGAAAAAGAAGGACCATAGCTACTACTGCAAGTTTCTGGTCATGACCCTTATACAGCACAGTACCCACATAGCCCGGTAATTTCACGTTAAAGATTATAATGCCAAAATATGTGCTCCGTTGGGAGCTAAAGAATATTTGTGGTGAAGTTAACATAAGGCCGAGGAAGAGTCTTACTACGACTCTGCTTGGCCACGAATTTAGCTAACATAGTGTGCGTTACCCTGCAGGCTAGTATTGTAACAACGCCCGCCATCTGAAGCTCGAATTCCTTGGCTCGCGGGTCATCTCCGACACGGGCCAGCTCGCCTACCGCAAACTCGATGCCGCGCTTGGGCTAACAAAGCAAGCGAGCGCTGTTTTCGTCGACATTCGGATGGGTAGGAATAACTGGCACGGTATCGTCGGCTTCCTGCGCCAGTGGATCTACGGGCGCCTCGCCGGTACTAGGACATGGACGACTCCGCTTGGCTCGGGCGCGATCCCGCGATGCGATAGATTGTGTTCGGCAGGACTTATGAACGCGGCGGCGCATCTACCAGCAGATGGTCGGTTTGCGACCGAGTTGTTGACAACCGACGAAAACCTGGCCGCCCTCGTTGATGTATCGAGCAATTGAATTAACCGAGTTCATGACCACAACCCGCCGGCGCTCGTTCTGCTCGATATGGATAGCTCCGTGAGTCCAACCTACTGCCAGCAGGAGGTCACGGCCTACAAAGGCCACTTCGGCAGCATCTGCTATCATGTGTTATTTCTGTTCAACCGGTGGGTCAAAAAGGTGTCACACC
Source organism: Gammaproteobacteria bacterium (assembly GCA_035471965.1). GTDB lineage: Bacteria > Pseudomonadota > Gammaproteobacteria > HK1 > HK1 > CAMYJH01. The sequence continues at coordinate 88 of DATIPL010000151.1, read as the reverse complement.
CGTGCCACCCGAAGTCTATATTGTCCGCTCCAGATGCGTCGCGATCCGCGCCAGCGTCGCGTCCATCTCGTCCACCAGCGCCAGGATG
>DATIPL010000150.1:0-7109 GCA_035471965.1 Gammaproteobacteria bacterium | reverse complement strand
ACATGTGCGCAAACCTTCCGGTGGTGAACCCGCAAGACATCAACTGCCCGGTTCAAATCATCCGCGGCGAGCATGACGGCATCGCCACGGAAGAGGACCTGCTCGCCTTTTTCAAGGCGCTGCCGAATAAAGACAAGCAGTTCGTAATTCTGCCGGGACAGGCGCACGTTGCTCCCCTGGGGGTCAACCGGCGACGTTTCTGGCACGTCATGGGCAGCTTCCTCACCATGCCGCCCCGGGTGGACGCCAGCTGAGCGCCGCCCGGAGCAATCGAACTCGAAGGAAAGGACAAATGCAAAAACGCAGACTCGGCAAGCACGGACCTGAAGTATCGGCGATGGGATTGGGCTGCATGGGAATGTCGATTTCCTACGGCGCGCCGAACGACGAAGAATCCACCGCCACCATCCATCGGGCCCTGGATCTGGGCGTCGATCTACTCGACACGTCCGACGCTTATGGCCGTGGCGTCAATGAGCGCCTCGTGGGCGCCGCAATCCGCGGCCGACGCGATGAGGTCGTTCTGGCGACAAAATTTGGCAATCGAAGAAAAGCGCCCGACGGCCGTTCCGTAGACGGCCGCCCCGAGTACGTGCGCCAGGCTTGTGAAGCGAGCCTCGAGCGCCTCGGCGCGGAGGTAATCGATCTCTATTATCAGCACCGCGTCGATCCTGCAGTGCCCATCGAGGAAACGGTAGGCGAGATGGCGGCCCTCGTGACAGAGGGAAAGGTCCGCTATCTGGGACTCTCCGAAGCAGGTCCGGAAACCATCCGTCGCGCCTCGACCGTACACCCCATTGCTGCGCTTCAGACGGAATACTCGCTATGGAGCCGGGACGTGGAGACGGAAATCCTTCCGCTATGTCGCGATCTGGGCATCGGATTCGTCGCCTACAGCCCGCTTGGCAGGGGTTTTCTCACAGCGACGATAACCCGGCCCTCGGATCTGATAGAACAGGATCGCCGTCACGACCATCCGCGGTTCCATGAAGAAAACCTGGCGCGCAATCGCTCGCTCCTGGATCCGGTGCAATCGATATCGGAGGAATGCGGATGCACTCCGGCACAGGTTTCGCTCGCCTGGCTGCTATCCCGCGGCAAGGACATCGTGCCGATCCCCGGCACCAAGCGGCGCGGCTATCTCGAGGAAAACCTGAAGGCGCTGGACATTTCCCTGAACCCGTCGCAACTCGACAGGCTCGAGTCGGCTTTCGGCCCCGGCGCTGCCGCCGGCACTCGATATCCCGCAAAGCAGCTTGCCGGTCTCGGTATCTGAGCAATCCCGGGCCTGGGATCTTCAGGCGGTGATTCCCGCCAGGATCAGTTCGGCTTCAGAGGTCCTTTTGCCGAATGACGATATTGCCGTCCGCCTCGAAGGCCTTCTTCTCTATCAGCGCTCTGGCGGCAGTTTGAATCGCCTTGCGATTGCTCGCTATCGCCCGCATCGGCTCGTTCGCCGAAGCGCGAAACTTCTTCTTCAGAACGTCGTGGGAAATTCTGCAAAGCACGCGTCGTCCGCCCACTTGGGCCGCGATTGTTGCCACATTGGTCATGGGATTCCAGCATTCAAGCAACGGGAACAATATTTCGTTCTCGTCAACCGAAGACGACTTTTTACGACTAAGATTCATTTTTTAACCTGAAAATTATCGATAACAAAAGGCCAGATCGGCGATCCACGCCGCGTTTTTCTCAGTAGCGTCTGCCACCGCCGCCTCTGCCTGGACGCCCCTTGGTTTTCTCTTTGGCGATATTCACGACCAGATTTCGACCATTCACTGATTTGCCATCCATTTCCAGTGCGGATTCGGCATCCTTCTGCGCGGCGAAGGTAACGAAGGCAAAGCCGCGGGATTGGCCGCTGTCGCGGTCCGTAATGAGCCGGACTTCGTTCAGCTCTCCGTAATCGGAGAAAAGCGCCTCTACGTCGGCCTGGGTGGCGGAAAAGGCAAGGTTGCCGACGAATAGCTTGTTCTGCTGCATTCCAGTGTCTCCTGCAAGTACGAGTTGATTCAGTCACCAGGCTCTCGAAACGCAAGGGCCTGGTAAGAGACACTGGTTTCTAATGCGAGAAGTCGTCGGCGACCTGCAAATTTTAACACTTTACGGCTTATCGGGACAGCGTCGGACTGAAACTGGCGCCGGTTGCCATCGCCCACCGATTCCGCCCCGGCCCCGTACCTCCTCATCCCGCTCGTTCCGTCCGCGTACCGGTATCGCGGGAAGCGGATTTCTCTTTTTCGCGGCGGATTCCAGCCCCGCCAGTGGCCGCCGGACGGCCCGGCCCGGCGTCCTGACCTGTGAATTGATTGGGCGTATCATGAATTCCATTGTGGCCTGTTGCCCGACTCCATGAGATACGCCGTCACTGCCTTGCTGGGACTGCTTTTGGCCAGCGCGCCCATCGCCGGGCAGGACATCGACCGCGCCGAGGCGGTCTTGATCGAAGTCAAGGGACCCATCGGTCCCGCAATCAGCGACTTCATCCAGCGCAACATAGAAAAGGCCGCCATCCAGGGCGGCCGGGCCGTAATTCTCGAGATGGACACGCCGGGCGGTCTGGACACCGCCATGCGTGACATCATCAAGGCGATTCTCGCTTCGCAGATTCCCGTGGTTGCCTACGTATCGCCGAGCGGTGCCCGTGCGGCAAGCGCGGGGACTTACATTCTCTATGCGAGCCATGTGGCGGTGATGGCGCCGGCGACCAACCTCGGAGCGGCAACCCCTATACCCATTGGCCCCGGTGCGGCGCCCGGCGAGGAAGAGAAGAAAAAAACGAGTGATCAAAAGGACGGAGAGTCTAAAAAGGACGAAGAGTCTGCGGCACCACAGGGCGCCATGCAGCGAAAGATTGTCAATGATGCCGTGGCATATATTCGATCTCTCGCAGATCTCCGCGGCAGAAACGCCGACTGGGCGGAAAAGGCGGTGCGTTCCGGAGAAAGCTTGACGGCGGTAGCAGCCCTCGAAAAGAACGTCATCGACTTCATGGCGGATGATATTGACGCCTTGTTGTCCAAGCTCCACGGCCGCAAGGTCAAAGTGCAGAGCAGCGAAGTGGTCATCGACACCAACGACTGGAGCGTAGCTACGATCGAGCCCGACTGGCGCACGAAGTTTCTCGCCGTAATCACCAACCCCAACGTTGCCTATCTGTTGATGCTTCTAGGCGTTTACGGACTGCTGTTCGAGCTCTACAGCCCGGGCGCGGTGATCCCGGGACTGGTGGGCGCAATCGCCCTGCTGCTCGCCCTGTACGCGTTCCAGGTGCTTCCTGTGAACTACGCCGGCGCGGCGTTGATTCTGCTCGGCATCGCACTGATGGTGACAGAGCTGGTAACACCGACATTCGGTGCCGTGGGCGTCGCCGGTGTGGTCGCATTCATTGTAGGTTCCATCATCTTATTCGATACCGACGTCGAGGGGTTTCAGGTCTCCATGCCGCTGGTGGTCACGGTCGGCGCGGCGGCGGGGGTATTATTCAGCGCAACCATCTTGATCGCGCTCAAGCAGCGCCGGCGACCCGTGGCGAGTGGCCAGGAGGAAATGATTGGCGGAGTCGCTGAAGCGCTGGAGAGCTTCGACGGCTCCGGAAGGGTCCGCACTCACGGCGAGATCTGGTCCGCGCGTGCGCAGCACCCGGTCACCGCCGGAGAGAAATTGCGCATCAAGAGCGTCCACGGCCTGACCCTCGAGGTCGAACCCATGGAAGAGGAGAAATGAGATGAATCTGGTGGCCTACGGTATCGCGTTACTTCTGCTTTTGGTGCTCGCCTACTACGTCGTCTTTATTTTTCGCGAGTACGAGCGTGGCGTGGTCTTTTTCCTCGGACGTTTCCAGAAAGTAACCGGGCCCGGGTTTCGACTGTTAATACCCGGGATTCAACAGATGGTTCGGGTGGATTTACGTACGCGGGTATTGGACGTTCCCACCCAAGACGTGATTTCCCACGACAACGTGTCGGTAAAGGTGAATGCGGTGGTGTACTTCCGGGTACTCGACGCGGAGAAGGCGATTTTGCAGGTGGAAGACTTCTTTGCCGCCACCAGCCAGCTCGCCCAGACGACCCTCAGGTCGGTGCTGGGCCAACACGATCTGGACGAGATGCTGTCCGAGCGGGATAAGCTCAACTCCGATTTGCAGGATATCCTCGACAAACACACGGACACCTGGGGCATCAAAGTCTCCACCGTGGAAATCAAACACGTGGACCTCAATGAATCCATGATCCGCGCCATCGCCAGACAAGCCGAAGCGGAACGGTCGCGGCGGGCGAAAATCATTGCCGCTGAAGGCGAACTGCAGGCTTCCGAGAAGCTCATGCAGGCAGCAAAGGTGCTGTCTCAGCAGCCCCAGGCGCTCACCCTTCGATATCTGCAGTCGATGATCGACATTTCCGCGCAGAAGAGCTCCACCATTCTGTTTCCCATACCCATCGACCTGATGGCCGCGTTCAAGGACATGGTGGACGGCAAGAAGAAGGCGGAAGGAGCCTGACTCGGGGTATCTCGGGCGAGTCCGGTCCTGCAGGCGGGATTCCATCCACCTCGCGTTCAGGGCGGCCGGCGAATTGCGGTGAAGACTGCTTCGGCGTAATCCGAGCGCCGTGAGCTGAATACAACCCAATCCGTACAGGAGACTCCCATGCGGCTCAAAAACAAGGTGGCCGTCGTTGTCGGCGGCGGCCAAACGAAGGGGGAGACCGTCGGAAACGGCCGCGCCACCGCAATCTGCTTCGCTCGCGAGGGCGCCATCGTGCTGGTGGTGGATAGAGATTTCCAATCTGCCGGGGAAACGGTGAACGCCATTGAAGCCGAGGGTGGCAGCGCCAGCGCGCTGCTCGCGGACGTGACCAGGGAGCCGGACTGCGAGGCCGTTGTCGAAGAGTGTCTTTCCCGACACGGACGCATTGACGTGCTGCACAATAATGTCGGTCGCTCCCAGGGAGATGCGGCGACGACCGATCTCGAAGAGGAAAACTGGCGTTCACTCATGGACGTCAATCTCAAGACCGTGTTTCTGACCTGCAAGCACGCGCTTCCGATCATGCGGCAACAGAAATCAGGCGTAATCACGAACATTTCATCGACTTCGTCGATCTGTTCGCGCCGGACGCTGGGCTATAAGACGGCCAAGGCCGGCATCAACGCGATGACCCGCAACATGGCCATTGAGAATGCCGCCTACGGCGTGCGCGTGAACGCGATTCTTCCCGGGCTCATGGACACGCCCATGGCCATCGAGCGCCGAGCTCGTGAACGCGACGTTGGCCGCAAGACTATTCGTGATGAACGCGATGCGCAGGTGCCCATGGGAAAGATGGGAACCGCCTGGGACGTTGCGGCAGCGGCCGTTTTTCTCGCCTCGGACGAGGCAAGTTACATCACCGGCGTACTGCTTGCGGTTGACGGCGGCCTGAGCGCGAGGGTCGGCTGATGAGCCGGCTCAAAGCTCTGCTGCCGTCGGAGCTGGATTCCGAGCAACGGGCGCTTTTCGACGCCATCACCACGGGTAAACGATCGGAAGAACGATCCAGTGACGATTTTTTTCTCGAAGACGGCGGGCTTCGCGGGCCGTTCAATGCCTGGGTGCACGCACCCGGAATCGGGCAGCCGGCACAGCTTCTCGGCGAGGCGATTCGATACCAGACCCGTCTGCCGCCCAAGCTGCGAGAGCTGGCAATCCTGACGGTGGCGGCCCGATGGCGGGCCGATTATGAATGGTGGGCCCACAGCCGGATCGCCGGACGCCTCGGTCTCGGCGATGAGATCATCGCTGCGCTCAAAGACGAAACATTGCCGAGCGCGGCCGACGCCGGGGAACGCGCGGTGCACCGGTTCGCCATCGAGCTCATGGACACACATCAGATCAGCGTCGAGACCTACCGGGAGATCGTGGCATTGCTCGGCGACGCGGGCACCGTGGAGCTCGTTGCCCTGCTCGGCTACTACACCCTCGTATCCATGACCCTGAACGTATTCAGGGTTCCGACACCTGCGGGAGAAACGCCGCCGTTCGCAGCCGAATCGTAGACCGGTGCCAGTCGAGGCTGCCGCTTTGACCCGATTTCCTCCCGCGGGATGCGCGATCCGTTGCCCCTCCGACCCGAGTCTGTGCCCGGTCCAGGGACTATATTTAGGCCAGTCCCGTGAACCGGAGCCTCCGTGGAAGGTCCCGCCCGAGCGACGCCTGAATACCGGCGGCGGCTGCTGAGCCAGCGTTCCTTACTCTCCCTGCTGGTGTTGACCGTGCTCGGCACCCTGGCGCTGATTCAGGCTTTCGCTATTCAAAAGTCCGGCCTGCGCCAGACTGAGCTGGCTCGATTCGAGGTACTGGAACGGGCCAGATTGGTGGCCTCCGGCCACGACCAGTGGCTCGCCGAATCGCGCAATCTTCTGGCGGCCATGGCGTCGGCCCTGCATTCGCTGCCGGCTCCGGAGGAGAAATGCACGCCGCTGTTCAGAGGATTCATCGACCGCGCCCGTGGCTTCGATACGGTGCTGCTGGCAGACCCCGCCGGAAATCTCCTGTGTGCCCCGGATCCCGTCACCCGGCGGCTTAACTTTTCCGACCGCAGCTACTTCAAGCGAGTACTGCAAAGCAAGGAGTTCTCCACGGGCGAGTACGTCGTCAGCCGCGTCAGCGGCAAACGCGTACTTCCTGTGGCTTTACCTCTGCTCGACGACGCGGGAACGATCCAGCGAGTCATCATCGCGGGCAGAGAGCTGGACTGGCTCGGCTCGGTCCTGGAGCGACAGGGGTTTCTGAGCACTGCACGCGTCACGATCCTTGATCAGGGCGGGGTCGTGCTCGGGCAATACCCGGGCGGCGACGCGACGGGAGAGAAAGTCTTCCCGGACAGGGCAGTGGTGAAAACGGTCAGTTCCCGAAAGTCAGGCGTAGTCGAGTCCACGATTCGAGAAGGCGACCATCGGCTCATCGGCTTCACCCGACTGAATCAGATCTCCGGTGACGTATACGTGCTCGTCAGTGTTTCCTTGGACGCTGCGATGTTGCCGGTGAAGGAACTCGTGAGTCGCGGAAACCTGTTTCTTGCCCTGACCATGAGCGTCGTGCTCGTCACCTTGTGGGCGGGCCTGGGTAC
>DATIPL010000149.1:0-1824 GCA_035471965.1 Gammaproteobacteria bacterium | reverse complement strand
ACCGACCCCGACTCCGGCATCGCGCCGATCGGGTTCAGCCGGCAGAAGGTCAGTTTCGAGGTCGTGCTGAAACCCGACGGATCGTTGGTCGGCTTTCATGATGCGCGGATCGACGGCGGGCGCCGGATTGTGCCCCGGCTTGTCCAGGTGCCTGGTCAGGCCAAGCCGTCAGGCTCTGGCATCAATCCGGGGTTTCTTTGGGACAACGCTGCATATATGCTCGGCTACAAACCCGACGATCCCAAGCCGGATCGTACGCTGAAAGCGTTCGAGGCCTTTCGGGATCGCCATGTTGCGCTCAAGGCCGAAATCGGCGACGAGGCCTTCTCGGCCGTTTGCGGGTTTCTTGCCGGCTGGAAGGCTGAGCACGCGGCAGACTACCCGGAGCTTCGCGAGATTGCGGGATCATTCGGCGTCTTTCGCATGCAGGGGGCCAGGGAATACGTCCATGAGCGCCCGAAGATCAAGAACTATTGGCTCGGCCAGGCTGCGGGCGAGGAAGCCGGCCCGTCGGCACCGTCACTGATCAGTGGCGAGGTTCAGCCTATCGCCCGCCTGCACGAACCCAAGATCAAGGGCGTCCGGGGCGGACAGACCTCAGGCGCCACGTTGGTATCGTTCAACGAGAACGCCTACGAGTCCTACGGTAAGGCGCAGAGCTTCAACGCCCCGGTCGGTGTGGAGGACGCGTTCAAATACTGCACGGCGCTGAATCGGCTCACAACGGCGCGGGACAGGCAGGTACATCTCGCAGATACGACCGTTGTGTTCTGGACCGAGCAGCCTACGGCGTTCGAGGACGAGTTGTACGGCGTCTTCGAACCGCAGGGCACCGAAGACCCGGCAACATTGACTCGCTTGACGGGCTTCTTCAATCGATTGCGCCGTGCCGCCGAGGGTGCTGCTTTCGAGGGCGGCCATGTGACCTTCTATGTGCTGGGTCTGTCGCCCAACGCCGCGCGACTTTCCGTGCGTTTCTGGCTTGTGGGAAGCGTGCAGCAGTTTGCGGAACGCTTAGGGCAGCATCTGAACGACTTGGAGCTCGGTGGCAAGCCGCCGACGATGCCGCCGATTACCCTGCAGCGCATTCTAGATCAAACTGCACGCGAGCGCGATGAGATCCAGCCATTACTCGGTGGGGCGCTACTCCAGGCCGTGCTAACCGGCGGACCGTATCCGCCGTCCCTCGCCGCAGCGGTCCTACGACGTGTTCGTGCCGACGGGCAGACAGGCGGTGTGAGTGGCCATCTGCGGGCCGCCATCATCAAGGCATATCTGGCGCGAAAGGCCAGGTTGAACCAGAAGGAGGAGGTTGTTGCGATGTCGCTCGACAAAGACTGTCCCCACGTGGCGTACCATCTTGGACGTCTGTTCGCCGCGCTTGAAAAGACACAGGAGGACGCGCTCGGCGGGGAACTGAACGTCACGATCAAGGACCGGTACCTCAGTTCAGCCTCGGCGAATCCGGTAACCGCCTTCCCGCGTTTGCTGCGGCTTCATGCCCATCATCTGGATAAACTGGGCACTGAGAACCGCGGGTTGAAGGTCACGCGCGAGAGGCTTGTTCAGGAGATCTGCGACAGGGTGAACGCCGCCGAAGGGTTCCCGGGCCACCTGCCACTCGATGAGCAGGGGCTCTTTTTTGTCGGTTACTACCACCAGCGCCGGGACTTCTTCACGTCACGGAAGGCTGCTGGAGAAATGACGGAAAGCACAATGAGCGCCAGCGGCGCGGAGGAGAAATGATTTCATGGCAACGACCAACAACCAACCCATTAAGAACCGGTACGACCTCGTCTATCTGTTTGACATTACTGACGGCAA
>DATIPL010000148.1:0-3003 GCA_035471965.1 Gammaproteobacteria bacterium | reverse complement strand
CCGCCCGCTCGCTGTCGACCACGCCGAAGCGCTCCTCGATCACCCGCTTGAGGTCGATTCGGCGCCAGCGGATGACACCGTCCCTCGCCGGATCGGGGCCGGTCTCCACGGTCTCGGCCAGCTTCTCCATCTGAGCGTCGCTGAGTTGTCGCGGGCGGCCGGCCCGCGGACGGGCCGTCAGGCCCTCCGGACCTTCCGCGTTGAAGCGATGCGCCCAGTCCCTGGGCGTCTGGCGGTCCATGCCGCCGACCCGGGCGGCCTCCGGCCGGCTCATCCCGGCATAGACCGCCGCCAAGGCCAAAAGACGCCGGACCTGCCGCGGATCCCGGCTGCGCTCGGTCAGAGCGCGCAGTTCGGCCGCCTCACAGTCGTCTTGGAGTCGAACGCTCGATGCCATGGCGAATCTCCTTCGCCACGCCTTGAATCACATCCGGCGCCGAATGCGAACCCCCGCAAGTCAGAACCCCTTGCCGTTGGGATAAATCATTTATTCAAACTTGAATGCTGCGCTTGAGGAGTCGGTTTCATCATGTACAGAGAAGACTTTATATCCACCGAGTTGGCTCTTGGAGGCTTCAACAGGCTCAAGGAAGGGTGGCGGCTGCCCTTTCTTTAAGGCGCGATAGAGCGTCGGCTCACCGTCAGCGACTTTGTAGAGGCGATCCTCGAGCGGACCTGGGCAAGTTACGATCGCATCAATGCCGCGTGCGCGAAGCAAGACCGCCGCCTCGGTGAAGTCGGTCGCCGTCATGATACGGATGGCTGCTGCGAAACCTGGTTGGGATCGGTGGTTCGGGATCGCATTGACCGCATGGGGTGTACGGTAGAGAAGCCGAGGCGCCAGGTCGGGAAAAACCAGGAGATGCTTCGGCGTCTGTCCGGCCGCTTGCGGATCTCCCAGCCAACGCGCTAATGTCTCGGGCCGACATGCTGATTGCTCCGCATCCGAGGTGCTAACTCTTGCGGCCGATAGGCTCCAACCCAGCGGAATAAAGATCCAGAGACCCAGGACGCTCGTTGCCAATGGTCGGGCAATTGGAACCAATGCCGGGCGAAGCCGCCCGACCAAAACATCGAGCAAAGCCGCCGCGAGAGCGGCGTAGACCGGAGCCAGGAAGACCGCAACTTCGGGAGTCCAGCGCAGCTGATTAAGCGCGAGGGGCAGATGGACTGCAGCGCCCAAGCCGAGAAGGAGGTAGAGGCGTCGTTCAGTCGCTGAGCCCCATCTCAAGCGATATAATAGCCAGGGCAGTGCCGGCAACGAGATGCCTACCCAAAAAAGAGGGCGGGACACAGTCTTTGACCAGGTCCAGACTCCATCCGGGCCAAACAATATCGCCGGTTGGAGTTCCTTGATCAGAACCAGGCGCTTGGCCCGATAAAGCGGGTCAACTTCGGCGAGCGGGCTGGCAAAGAAGTCTGGAGCCAGCAGCCATAGCAGGCTGAGGAAAACGCCTGACCCTAATACGGCGATACCAATTCGTCGCCCCAAACTAAGTGGCCAGGTGCATCGGCGCTGCTGCACCTCTAATCCGACCCAAAAGACCAGTGTCAGGCCGAAAAGCAGAAGATGACTGATCGAAAGGGTGTCGAATTCTTGCACCATCAGGCGTGACCACCCGCGTTCAAGCGCAAGTGCCGCTGCAGTGCCCACGACCAAGCCGGTGCTCAACCGGCGTGCGGCAGGGACCGTGGCCCTTACGCCCGCAAGCCAAAAAAGCCCTAAGGCCACAAGCGGTATTACCAAGACCGATAGGAACTGGATGCTGACCCAAACACCAAAACTTCCAACGAAACCCATAATTAACGTGTTTCTCGGGCAGCTTGCCCCAGTCACTACGCGCAATCCTGCGCCGAGATAAAGCACAGAGGTGAGAATTAGCAGGCCATGATGGTCTGGCCGCCCGAACTGCAGGTAGCCGATAACCCCCGGCTGAATCGCGAAGAAGAATCCGGCGAGCCACAGTTGATCGCGCCGAAGCAACGGGCGAGCCGCCCAGAGCATGGTTAGCGCTGCGGCGAGGTGTAACAGAGGTGAAACGACCACGCCCCACCAATGCAGGCCCAGGGCAAACCCCAGGATTGGGCTGAGCGTTAGCGCGCCGATGATCAGCACCGCATCCATCGGCCGAGTCCAATGAGTGACCAGGCCCTCGGGCGGGCTAACCCGCGCGAGCATTGGATTAAACCAATCGCCTGAACGCCAAAGCTCGAGGACTCGGACTAGACGGGTGTAAGGGTCGGTATCCAGCAGGCCGCCGGATGCGAGTTCCTCGTAGTGCGTGACCCCGATGGCGATTTGGATTGTGAGGACCAAGAGGCCCGTGATTAGTAAAATTGGGATTACGGACCTTCTGTCTATGTCCGCTCCACTGGCCGATAATGTCTTGTCAGCCTCGCCGTGCAACCGACGGTTTGAGTCTGTTGCAAGCGGTCCTACAGCCTGATTCTCAGTCAAGATTCGCGATTCCCGCTCTGTCTACTACGTTCCGTTAAGCCTGACGGAGTATCGACCTATATCGTTAAGTGTTCCTTAGAAGTAAGATGACTTATTTACCGTGTAGTGACACTTCACGAAAACGAGTAATTGCCCGGGGTGTCATGGGAATCTCAACCATTTTCCGGTAAATTTGGGGTAGCCGTCCAGAATTGGTTGCGGCGCCCACCAGCTGAATCAAAAGATTCGTGGTTGGTTTAGCCCTAGGATCATTAGAACGAGATGAGCATGTGAGTCTTTTGAGAGGCGAGTGTCAATCGGGTGGCAGCTACCCTACTAATGGCCTGCGCCGAGACTGGGAATGTGTCCTTAATCCGTATCCTGCAATGGCATAATGTTATCGGGTGCGCACGTTCCCCAGGTTATATGTGGATGGTTCCCGGTTTACTAAATTTCGCAGTTTTGCATAGGTGGTCACTTGCGGTTATATGTCCAGCCTGTTGTCGCGGCCGCAGCCACAGAACTTACATGAGATCGAGGCTAGACCAAAACCCACGCCGAAGCGA
>DATIPL010000147.1:0-6227 GCA_035471965.1 Gammaproteobacteria bacterium | reverse complement strand
CCTTGCTCAGGCTTGCCGACGGAGCGCCCCTGGGCGCCCTGGAGATTGCCGAGGAAGGCGGTGTCGAGGCGCGCTCGGACCTGTTCAGGGACATGACCGCCCTGTTGGCGGGGGAGACAGACCCGGTGGCAGTGGCCTCCGGCTGGCGCGGAAAGGAGATGACGGAACTGGCGCGCTGGCTGACGTCCCTCACAATGGATCTAATCCGTCTCAAAACCGACCAGAACTCGCCGAGCCTCACCCATGAGGACCTGCGCCGAGCTATGCAACCGGTGGCACGCCGACTAGACTTAATTCGAATATTCGCGCTGCTGGACGTCTGCCTGGAGCTCCGCTGGCTCTGTGCCCGGCAGACCCGCTTCAACCCGCAGCTGCTGCTGGAGGATGTCGCCATCCGCTTCGCGGCAGCCGGCGAAGCGCGTTCGTGACGCAGCGTTGAGTGCCACGCAGGAGAACCGGATTGGCGGCAAAGCCTGGCATACTGTCGTTGACCATTCGGGACAAGAGCGCCCTCTATGCGTCCTATATGCCGTTCGTCAAGAACGGAGGTTTGTTCATTCCCACCTCTAAAGCCTATCGCCTCGGCGATGAGGTTTTCATGCTGGTCAGTCTCATGGACGAGAAGGAGAAAATGCCCATCGCAGGGCGCATCGTCTGGGTCACCCCCAGGGGCGCGCAGGGTAATCGCACCGCCGGCATCGGCGTCCAGTTCAGCGAGCTTGACAAAGGTCAGACCCGAAACAAGATTGAAAAATATCTCGCCGCTGCGCTGCAGTCAGAGCGCCAGACTCACACCATGTAGTGAAACAAAGCCCGGCGTGCTGCTGATCTCCCGTTTGCGTTGGTCTGCGGCGGCGACAGGGGTCCACCACGCTGATCCGCGGAAACGATCGCAACCACGCGCCGTAGACACCTACGATGGCGGACGATGCCGCCCTTCGGCGGGATCAGAGACCCCGGACCCGGCTGAAAGGAAGGCGTGGCGAAGGCAATGAACAACGACACCACGCTCAAGACATACGATCTCCCCGGTTCCGGCCCGAGAGTAGCTCGAGGGCCCGCTCGTATACCCGCCGGTCGCCGGCGGCAATCACCCGTCCGCCGTGCACGGCGGATTCGCCGGACCAGCCGCTGACGATGCCTCCCGCCGCTTCCACCAGGGGGATCAGCGCCTGCACGTCGTGGGGTTTGAGCGTGGACTCGATCACCAGATCCACCAGACCCGCCGCCAGCATGCAATACAGATAGCAGTCCCCCCCGTAACGGACCATGCGGGCTCTGCTCGCCACCCGGTCGAATGCCGCGAGTTCTTCGTCGCCGGCAAATATTTCGCGTCCGGTGGAACACAGCACCGCCGCCTCGAGCCGTTCGCAGGCACGTGTTCGCAGGACTTGTTCTTCACCGCCTCGGCGAGCGACTCTGGCGCCCAGGCGGCTGCCGTTGAACCGCTCTCCCACGTAGGGCTGATCCACTACCCCGATGCAGGGCTTTTCGCCGTCGTACAGGGCGATGAGGGAGGCCCAGTGAAGCTGTCCAGTCATGAAGCTCTTGGTGCCGTCAATGGGATCCACGACCCAGGTCAGCCCGGAGACGCCCGCTTCGAAGCCGAACTCCTCGCCCAGGATCCCGTGATCCGGGTAGGTCTCGTGGATCAGGGCTCGAATCGCCTGCTCCGCGGTGCGATCGGCGAGGGTGACGGGGTCATAGCAGGCGTCCCGGGCCTTGTTCTGCACTTCCAGATCGGAGCGAAAGTAGGGCAGGATCTCGGCTCCCGCGGCGTCCGCCAGCCTATCCGCGAATGCCATCAGATGGGCAAGCGCCGAGTCGTCGAGGACCACCGCCGGGGTCACCGGCAGATCCTGTTTGGGTTCTTCCTCTGCCGGCATTATGTGCGCTTCGGCGAGAGCCCCGTTGCCCGGGCCGGGCCCAGGGCGCGCTGCATGATGACGGTGTCGAGCCAGCGATCGAACTTGTAGCCGACTCCGCGCAAGGTGCCCACCAGGCGAAATCCGGCCTTGCGGTGCAGTTCGATGGACGCAGCGTTGTCGGAATCGCCGATGATGGCCACCATCTGGCGGAAAGGAAGCGCCTGGCATTCCGAGATCAACGCTTCGAGCAGACGAGAAGCGACCCCGCGACGCCGCGCCCATGGGGCCACATACACCGAGTTCTCAACGGTGAATCGATAGGCCGGCCGTGGGCGGTAAGGTCCCGCGTAAGCGTAGCCGGCGACCCGGGTGCCCATGCTGGCCAGCAGATAGGGATAGCCCGCTTCGCGGGCCACCTGGAAGCGCCGGCGCATCTCGTTTACATCCGGCGGCTCGAGCTCGAATGAGACGACGCCCCCAAGGACCTCGAGGGCATAAATCTCCTGAACGTGTGCCATGTCTTCCGAAGTTGCGGGGCGGAGGTGGAGGTCTTTCGACATCTTTGCCTGGCTCCGTGACTGTGGACCGCGACCGATCATACGGCCAACCATACCCTCTCCGGCAGAAAACGCCGGCTCACGGGTCGCACCCGGGCGCAGCGGCGTCGACTCTCCCTGCCTGTCACGAGGCGGCGCGCGGTAGGGAATGGCCATGGAGCGCACGACCGGGATTCGGTCCACGACGGGGCTCAGGGCCCCGCCGGCAGCGCCGCAAAGCGGCCAGTCGAGACGGGCAAGACAGAAGGTCTGAACAATGCCCCGGGCCGGTGTGTCGGAAGTAAGTCCATACCCGGTTTCCAGGTGTTGCCCGAGCCGAAAAATCTCACAGGTAGGGTGGGGCACAGGCACTGATGATTTCGCAGACCTCGTCGCCCACATTTCGGAAGCGGTGCGGGGTGCGGCTATCGAAGTAGTAACCGTCACCGGGGCCCAGCACCCGCTGTTGATCCCCCACGGTGACCTCGATGCGCCCGCAGAGGACGATACCGCCTTCCTCGGATTCGTGGCTGAGCATGGTCTTGCCGGTATCGGCGCCCGGAGCATAGCGCTCCCGCAGGATTTGAAGCTTCTGCCGAACCTTGTCCCCGCCGAGCTGGCGAAAGCTGACCCCTTCCTCGCTGAACTCCGGCAGCTCGCCCGCACGAAAAAAAATCTGGTCCTCCGGCGGCAGCTCCAGGGAAAAGAATTCGGCCAGGGTCATGGGGATCCCGTCCAGCACCTTTTTCAATGACGACACCGAAGGGCTGCTCTTGTTTTTCTCGATCAATGAAATGGTGGCGTTGGTGACCCCGGCGCGGCGCGCCAGCTCTCTTTGAGAGAGTCCCCGCTCTTCGCGAACGGCGCGCAGGCGAGCGCCGAGATCAGGCCCGCCGGGTCTCTCGCCTTTGACGTTGTTCAACATACTTGCCACCCTGGTGTTGGATTGAATTCTCATATACAACAGAACGTTATTAGATATATTTAAACTAACTAAGAGATCTGTTTAATTCAATTAACGCCTCTTGTTGAAATAATTAAACACTGATAGCCTGCCGTCTATCAAGTTCTATCAACTCCGGCCCGCGTTAGAATTCCGGGCAGGCAAGATCAACACCGGGGGACGTCATCATGCTGGCACCGCGCAAGCCCCAGTTTCAGTGGGAAGACCCGCTTCTGCTGGAAAGCTGCCTCGATGAGGGCGAAGTGATGGTGCGCGACAGTGTACGCCGGTACGCGCAGGAAAAGCTCATGCCGCGGATTCTCGAAGCCCACCGCAACGAGCATTTCGACCGCGCCATTTTCAACGAGATGGGGGAGCTGGGCCTGCTGGGGTCGACCATCGAGGGCTACGGCTGCGCGGGGCTGAGCTATGTCTGCTACGGGCTGGCGGCGCGCGAGATCGAGCGGGTCGACAGCGGCTATCGCTCCGCCATGAGCGTGCAGTCGAGCCTGGTGATGTATCCCATTTCCACTTACGGCAGCGAGGCGCAGAAAAAAAAATATCTGCCGAAACTCGCCACCGGAGACCTGGTGGGCGCCTTCGGCTTGACTGAGCCGGACTTCGGCTCTGATCCCGGCGGGATGAAGACCCGTGCGAAACAGACTGATGACGGGTTCCTGCTGAGCGGCGCAAAAATGTGGATCACCAACGCCCCCATCGCCGATGTGTTCGTCGTCTGGGCCAAGGACGACAACGGCACCATTCGCGGCTTCATCCTGGAAAGAGGCATGAAGGGACTGAACACGCCCAAGATCGAGGGCAAGTTCTCGCTGCGTGCTTCCACCACCGGGGAAATCGCCATGGACGAGGTGTTCGTTCCCGAAGAAAATCTGCTGCCCGAGGTCGAAGGGCTCAAGGGTCCCTTCGGCTGCCTCAATCGCGCCCGTTTCGGTATCGCGTGGGGCAGCATGGGCGCGGCGGAATTCTGCTGGCACGCGGCCAGAAGCTACACCCTCGAGCGCAAGCAGTTCGGCCGGCCCCTGGCCGCGAACCAGCTGGTGCAGAAGAAGCTGGCCGACATGCAGACGGAGATCACCTTAGGCCTTCACGCCGCCCTGCGGCTCGGCCGGCTGATGGACGAGGGCAGCGCTGCGCCGGAGGCCGTCTCGCTGCTCAAGCGAAACAACTGCGGCAAGGCACTGGACATTGCCCGGATGGCGCGGGACATGCACGGCGGCAACGGCGTCGCCGACGAGTATCACGTCATACGCCACGTGATGAACCTGGAGGCCGTGAACACCTACGAGGGGACCCACGATATTCACGCCCTGATCCTCGGTCGCGCGCAAACCGGGATCCAGGCGTTTTCCAGCTGAATGCACCGGGCAGGGCGCTTAAAGCGCGCTGTCCTTCGGGCTATCCGATTCAGGATTATGACGACTCAGGAGATTTTCTATGACGACCAATTCCGAGCTGATGCAGCGGCGTAAGGCCGCCGTGGCTCAGGGCGCCGCCAACATCCACGGAATTTTCGCCGATCGCGCTGAAAACGCCGAGCTTTGGGATGTGGAAGGCAAGCGCTACATCGACTTCGCCGGCGGCATCGGCGTGCTCAACACCGGTCACCGCCATGCGAAAGTGATGGCGGCGGTGGAAGCGCAGATGAAACGCTTCACCCACACCTGCTTCCACGTGGCCCCGTACGAGCCGTACGTCGCCCTGGCGGAGCGGCTCAACGCCGCGGCGCCCGGCGATTTCGACAAGAAGACGCTGTTGGTGAATACCGGCGCGGAGGCGGTGGAAAACGCCATCAAGGTCGCACGCGTCGACTCCAGGCGCACAGCGGTGGTGGCTTTTTCCGGCGGGTTTCACGGCCGCACCCTGCTGGCGCTGGGTCTGACCGGCAAGGTGGACCCCTACAAGCGCGGTTTCGGGCCGATGCCGGGCGAGATCTACCACGTGCCGTTTCCGGTACCGCTGCACGGGATCCAGGTGGAAGATTCCCTCAATGCGCTCCATATGCTGGTCAAGACCGACCTCGAGCCCGAGCGCGTCGCCGCCATTATTATCGAGCCGGTGCAGGGCGAAGGTGGCTTCTACATCGCGCCGCCGGATTTCTTGAAAGCGTTGCGCAGCTTCTGCGACGAGCACGGGATCCTGCTGATTTCCGACGAGGTGCAGGCGGGCAACGCGCGTACCGGCAAGCTGTTCGCCATCGAGCACAGCGGCGTTGTTCCGGACCTGATCACCACCGCAAAGAGCCTCGCCGGCGGCTTTCCGCTGGCCGCGGTCATCGGCCGCGCCGAGATCATGGACGCGGTCGGCCCCGGGGGGCTGGGCGGTACCTACGGCGGCAATCCGCTGGCCTGCGCAGCATCCATAGCGGTGCTGGACGTGATCGAAGAGGAGAATCTGCTGGAAAGAAGCCTGAAGCTCGGCGATCACATCCAGTCGCGCTTCAATCGCATGGCGCAGCGGCTCGCCTGCATTGGCGAGGTCAGGGGCTTGGGCGCCATGGTGGCCATGGAGCTGTTCAAGGACAAGAGTCGCGCACAGCCCGCGGCGGATCTCACCAAGGCCGTCGTGTCCCATGCCGCCGAGCGCGGTCTGATCCTTTTGTCCTGCGGCACATACGGCAACGTGATTCGCGTCCTGGTGCCGCTCACGGCCACGGATGCGCTGGTGGATGAGGGCCTGGATATCATCGAGCAGAGCCTCGACGCCGCGCTGGCCGAAATCGAGGATGCGGCCTGATTGCCGGGCGTGCCGGGGGACAAGGCGCCCCCGGCGCCGGCAAAGATGAGTTCGCATAATGTATATTATGTAAAGTTTATTATCTGTCTGGAATTGAGTCTGTCGTCCCTTGTTCCCTTTCCGGCT
>DATIPL010000146.1:0-5033 GCA_035471965.1 Gammaproteobacteria bacterium | reverse complement strand
CGCGAGATCCCGGGGCTGCTGGAAGGCAAGGCCCAGCCGGACACCGCCAAGTGCGTGGATATCGCCACCACCGCCGCGATCAAGAAGATGGTGCTTCCGGGAGTCATCGCCGTGTCGGCGCCGTTTATCGTGGGTTTCGGCATTGGCCCCGAGGCCCTCGGAGGCATGCTCGGCGGGGCGCTGCTCGGCTGCGTGCTTCTTGCGCTCACCATGGCCAACGCCGGCGGCGCCTGGGACAACGCCAAGAAGTATCTGGAAAAAGGCAATCTGGGCGGAAAGGGCTCCGACGCGCATAAAGCCGCCGTAGTCGGCGACACGGTAGGCGATCCGTTCAAGGACACTTCGGGGCCGTCGATGAACATTCTCATCAACGTTATGGCCATCGTCAGCCTGGTGATCGCGCCGCTGCTGGGATAGCCGTAGCCGTCAAGGCTTAATCGATCTGAAAAGCCGGGGTGGTTTTACCGCCCTGACTTTCTTATTAGGTAGATGGTAGGTAGAAGATAGTAGATAGGGGGCGGGATACGAGTACGTCGTCTTCCCCATCTTCCATCTACGAATTAACCATCCTTCTTTTGAAGTCCTCGACTAAATCTCGAACGTCGTAGTCAGCTTCTTCGGCACGGCCACGTTCTTCAACGTGACGTAATCCGGAAGACCGTTCACGTAGGGCGGATAGTCTTCGCCCTGGATCAGCGGTGACAGATATCGTCGGCAGGCGTCCGTGATGGCGAAGCCGTCCTCGGAAATAAATTCCCGCGGCATCTTTTTTTCCACGTTGGCGACATCGGCGAGATTGGCGCTTCCTATTTCCCACGAGTACGGCGAGTCCGATCTGCGCACGATCACCGGCATAACCGCGTTTCGGCCCTCCAGGGCGAGCTCCACCGCCGCCTTGCCCAGCGCATAGGCCTGCTCCACATCGGTCCTGGATGCGATGTGCCGCGCGGCGCGCTGCAGGTAGTCCGCTACCGCCCAGTGATACTTGAAGCCGAGCTTGTCTTTGACCAGGTTGGCAATCAGCGGCGCGACACCGCCGAGCTGCACGTGCCCGAAGGCGTCTCTGGTCCCCGCTTCGGAGAGAAACCTGCCTTCGGCGTTACGCGCACCCTCCGACACGACGATGGCGCAATAGCCGCGCTCCTCCACCGAATTTCGAACGCGCGTCAAGAACGCCGCCTCGTCGAACGGCACCTCCGGAAACAGGATCACCTGCGGCGGGTCCCCCTGCTTCTCGGCGGCCAGCCCCCCGGCGGCGGCGATCCAGCCTGCGTGCCGGCCCATCACCTCCATAATGAACACCTTGGTCGAGGTCAGTGCCATGGAGACCACGTCGAACGCGGCCTCGCGAATGGACACTGCAACGTACTTGGCGACCGAACCGAAGCCAGGGCAGTTGTCGGTAATAGGCAGATCGTTGTCGACGGTCTTGGGAATGCCTACGCAGATGATGGGGTAACCGAGCTTCTCGCCCAGTTGTGAAACCTTATGGGCGGTATCCGCGGAATCGCCGCCGCCGTTATAGAAGAAGTAACCGATGTCGTGCGCTCTGAACACTTCGATCAGTCGATCGTACTGCGCCTTGCTTTCGTCCAGTCCCTTCAGCTTGTATCTGCACGAACCGAATGCGCCGGCAGGCGTATGGCGTAACGCCGCGATGTCTTCGTCGCTTTCCTTGTCCGTGTCGATGAGATCCTCGGTGAGCGCGCCGATGATGCCGTTGCGCCCCGCGTAGACCTTGCCGATGCGCTCGGGGTGCGAGCGCGCGGTCTCGATCACGCCGGCGGCGGTGGCGTTTATCACCGCCGTGACCCCGCCGGATTGGGCATAAAAAGCGTTTTTTGGCATTTTTTGGCTGCTCCGTGAATTGGATGGCAGTTGCGCGATCCCCGGCGCTGGTAATATCCAGCAGGTCCGAGGATGTCGGGGTGCCGGGGCCGCGCCTGAGAGGCTAAGATCAGCTCCCCCTGTCGCAGACCCTTCCGTCACCGGGCGGCTCAACGCCGTGGCGGAAATCGTAACGGCGGGAACGCCTCCACCGCAAACCGGCCGGATGCCGGAAACTTCCGAGCTCGTGAGCGTTCGTAAGGAGTGGAGCGGGAACAAAGCCGAAGCAAAACAAAGCTTTTGATGCACATGGAGCGACAACACCATCACCTTGCCCGTCTCGATAAGGGCCGGGGGCGGGCGTCGACACCCCTGATCGCGTGGTGGCGCCCGGCGATCTGTGCCTTTTTCCTGTGGGCGCCCGCCCTGGCGGCGCAGGTACAGCTTCCGGACATCGGCAATCCCGAGTCCAGCACCATCTCCCTCGCCGAAGAGCGCGCCATCGGCGAGCTTTTCATGCGCGAGATTCGTGCTCGCATGAAGCTGATCGACGATCCGGAGGTGGAGGATTACGTCCAGTCCCTCGGCTACCGGCTGGTTTCCCAGAGCGACTCACAGCACTTCGGCTTTACCTTTTTCGTGGTAGAAGACGGGTCCATCAACGCTTTCGCCGCACCCGGAGGTTATATCGGGATCAACTCGGGGCTTGTCACCGCGTCGGATTCAGAAAGCGAGGTCGCGTCGGTGCTCGCCCATGAAATTGCCCACGTCACGCAGCGGCATATCGCCCAAGCGGTGGCGGCGGCCGACAGAAGCAGCATGCAGACGCTCGCCGGTATAGTTGCCGCAATCCTCATCGGCACGCAGAGTCCCGAGGCAGGACAAGCGACTGCGGCGGCGGTGGTTGGAAGCCAGATTCAGAAGCAGCTGAATTTCTCCCGCGCCAACGAGCAGGAGGCAGACCGCGTAGGCATGCAGATGCTCCACAGCTCCGGCTTCGATCCACGCGCGATGCCGGCTTTCTTCGAAAAGCTTCAGTCTGCTTCACGCTACTATCAAAGGCCTCCCGAGTTCTTGTCGACACACCCGGTGACCACGTCCCGAATTGCGGACGCGATCGGGCGCGCGGAAAAGTTTCCCTACCGGCAGCTCGAGGACAGCCTCTCGTATCAGTTCGTGCGCGCAAAGCTGCGCGTGCTCACCGAGCTGGATCCCGATAAGGCCGTGAGCTACTTCAGCGACCGCATGAAATCCGGCTCGCCGGAATCCTTCGCGGCGCAGAAATATGGGCTGGCTATAGCCTATGACCGCTCCGACCGTTCGCAGGAGGCGAACAGGCTCTTCCGAGAGCTGGTCGCGGAGTTCCCCGAGCGCGTGTCCCTGCGTGCGGCACTTGCTGAAAACGAGCTGCGAAGGGGTCAACTCGACGAAGCGCTGCGAATTTATGCCGAAGCAGCCGGCCTCTATCCCGGCAACAAGGTTCTGGTGCGGGGTTATGCCAACGCGTTGATCGAGGCGGGCCAGGCGAAAAAAGCGCTCGAAGCCATTGAACGCTACGGCCGGATTCATGCCCTCGACGCCTCTCTTTACAAGCTTCGGGCCAACGCACACCAGAAGGCCGGAAACCCGGCGGAGAGTCATATGGCCCTCTCCGAGCACTATTACCTCAACGGTGAAATCGGCGCGGCCATTCATCAGCTCGAGCTGGCTTCTCAGCGCTCGGGGGATGATTTCTACCGCAACTCGCGAATCGAGGCGCGACTCAAGCAGCTCGAGAGCGAACGCGCCAAGCAGTCGCGAAGTAACTAGAACCTATCTCAAACAGCGAGCCCGCATTGGACAACAACGAGACAAGGCAAAAACAGGCGAGAAAGCGGGGTTTACACGCGGGTAAATGAGCATTTCGAGGCTGTTTTTAACGCCTTACGGCTAAGCACAGCGATTCTGATATAGATTCCAGGCAGCCGCTCGCGGCAGCGCTGCAACATGGGCGCCGGTTGAAACCCTGCCCAAGACCTCATCGCAGCGCTTCGAGATCACCACTCTTCCTGCGCGCTCCGGTACTCGCTCCCTTTTTGCCGATTCGCCACCCGTTAGCGACGCCGCACGCGCTTGCCTGTTTCTCTCCTTCTACCTGTCTGTCCGCGTGAAACCCGGTGTCCCCGGCCAGGTCGAGACGAAGGCGCTTACGGGTCGAGGCGGGTTGCCAGCGACTGACACCGGAATTTCACCCCGTGCCGCGGGGAGAGAGCGGTCGAACCACCGGTCCATCTGAGGTTCGACGCGGCTTCACCGCCGGGCAGAGGATGTAACGTTTCTGTAATGCTTGCGCAAACGGGCTGTAATCGCCCGATACCCATAATCTGCCCGTAGCTCCTCCCGATGCTCCGGCATCGTTCCTCCCCCGGGGCCGGTTCCCCCCTCGGCCCCAAGCCCCGCTCCGGCGGGGCTTTTTTTTGTCGGCGTCGAAAAATCTCCGGCGGGCCCAGACGCCGGCAGACCTGGCCGACGGCCTCAAGATCCCCGGGCAAGCTGCCGAGATATTGTGGCGGGGGCGTCAAGCGATGATAAACATGGCAGGGAGGGTCCATTCCGCCACAACCGGTCCATCGGCTGATGGGCTCCCGGACGCCCGCGTTGAGACACGCGACCGCCCTCAGTGCCACGCCCGGCGCGATTCCGGAAAGCGCCGGGCCACGCTGACGGAATCGGCATCCGCGAGCCCGCCTGCATGAATGAATCAAGACTCAGGGTCGTCGTAATCGAAGACGATGACGACGAATTTCTGCGCATCCGGCGGCTGCTGGCCGACGCATCGCCGGAACTTCAACCCCGTCGGGTCGACGGATGGAAAAAAGCCGCCGAGATCGTCCCCGACTGCGTTTTCGATGTTTGCCTGATCGATCAGCAGCTCGCGGAAGGCGAGGGCATCGCGCTGCTGCCACTCATCCTCGAGGTCCGCCCCTACGCCCCCATCGTCCTGCTCGGCCTCGAGCCCGACCCACGGCTGGAGCAGCGCGCACTGGCGGAAGGGGCGTCGGATTTTCTTGCTAAAGACCGTTTGAGCGGGTATCTGCTTGGCCGCGCCATCCACTATGCGCTCGAACGCAAGCGCGCCCAGAAGGCCCTGGCGGAGAGCGAAGCGCGATTCCGTGACCTCATAGAAAGCGCGTCCGACTGGTACTGGGAAACGGACGCCGAACACC
>DATIPL010000145.1:0-2653 GCA_035471965.1 Gammaproteobacteria bacterium | reverse complement strand
GCCAGCTGCTGGGTGATGGTGCTGCCGCCCTGCACCGTCTGCCTGGCGCGAATGTTGGCCATGAGCGCGCGAAGCATCGAGCGGATGGAAATTCCGGAGTGGCGATAGAAACCTCTGTCTTCTACCGTCAGCAGCGCCTTGATGAAAAGTGGTGGCACGTCTTCCAGCTGAAGCAGGATCCGATCCTCGCCGTGGCCGGGATAAATCCGGCCAACCAGCGCGGGCTGCAAGCGCACCAGCGGAATCGCGCGGGTGCCGTCTGCCAGGCGGCGTACCTGACCGCCCTCCACGGTAATGCTCAGCTGCCGGGGCGGCTCGTCGCCGTCCCAGAAGCGGAAACCCCGCAGGTTGATGAAGAAAGTATTGCCCTGCCGAACGTAGCCACCGGCGCGGCGCACTGATCCCGCCTTGTAGCCGACCGCCTCGAGTTCCGCCACCAGTTCGTCGGAAGTCAGCGCGGCGCCGGGATAAATCTCGAGCGGACGGGCGTAGATGCGCGCCGGCACCTGCCAACGCCTGCCCTCGAACTGTCTGGTGACGTTGCTGTCGAGCCAGAAGAGGTAGCCACCGAATGCGAACAAAGCGGCCAGCAGCGTCCAGACCATCAGGACCCGCCATCGGGACCAGCCGCGGGCGCCGCGTTGCCACAGGAAAACGTTTCGCAGGCGGCTCTTACCTGCGCGCTTGCGTCGACGTGCGCGCCGCGGCGCCATGGGGAAAACTCTCAGGCATGAACAGCCGAGAGCTTATGTCGGAGCCACCAAAAAATCAAAAAACGAGGTTAAATAGATAATGTAACGGTATGTAAACTCTAAAATTATTTTCTTGCTCTCCGCGCACTTCGCGGCTCAGTCAACGAGCGCCTCTCTCTCCACCCATTCCTTGAGACGTGCGCGCAGACGAACCACGGCCTGACCGTGGATCTGGCAAACGCGTGATTCGCTGACGTTGAGTACGTCACCGATTTGGCGCAGATTGAGTTCCTCGTCGTAGTACAGCGCCATCACCAGTTTTTCGCGCTCCGGCAGTCCCGCAATGGCCTTGGCCAACAGGTTGCGGAATTGCTCCTGTTCGAGGTCCTCCAGCGGGCCATCGAATTTCCCGCTCAAGCCCTCGGACACGGATTCACTTCCTGAAAGCAGATCTTCGAGACTGAAGATCCGATGGCCCGAGGCGTCCTGAAGCACCTGATGATACGCGGCCAGGCTCAATCCAAGTTTTTCCGCCACTTCGGAGTCCCGTGCGTCCCGGGACTCGGAGGCTTCGATGTCCCGTATGGCCTCGGCAATCTGTCGCAGCTTCCGGTGCAGAGACCGTGGGGTCCAGTCGCTCTTTCGGATTTCGTCCAGCATCGCGCCGCGAATACGAATTCCGGCAAAGGTCTCGAAGCTCGCTCCGTGCCCCAGGGCGTAATTCCGAGAAGCTTCCAGTAAGCCGATCATTCCGGCCTGGATCAGATCGTCCACCTGCACGCTCGGCGGCAGGCGGGTGATCAAATGGAACGCAATGCGGCGGACGAGGGATGTGTGTTGTTCGACGAGCGCGTCCTGAGGACTCGCCGCCGGCGCTTTTCTGATTGCGGCGCTGACGGGCATGAGACAGCCTCCTGGTTCCTTCTAGCCAGAGGCGGTCATGCAATCTTGAGGCCAGGAATTTTTCCTAATCTTTGACTCGAATTGACACTTTCAACCCATTGAAATGAAGCGCTTACGGATCTGAAGCCGCAGGCGTTCACGAACCACCGGAATTTGTCGCGTCAAATTTCCGTGACGCATTGACGGCACTTCCGGGCGATTCCGAAAACGCGCGGCACCCTATCCGGCTTTGCGTTTGATGCCGTGTTTGCGCATTTTCTCCACCAAGGTGGTACGTCCCATACGCAGGCGTTTGGCCGCGTGCGCCACCACGCCGCCCGCATCCTCCAGAGCCTGCTCGATGAAGGATCGCTCCAGCGCGTTGAGGTGCGCTTTGAGGTCCAGCCCGTTACGGGGGAGGGTCGTGGGCATTTCCCTCGCCGTTTCACCATCGCCGCCCGGCGAAGCACCGGTAACAGCTCCCGGACGGTATTTCTCCGGTAAGTCGTTCACATTCACCGCGCGGCCTGGAAACAGAATCGCCAGCCGCTCAATCAGGTTGGCCAGCTCGCGTACGTTACCCGGCCACGGGTAGCGCTGCAGCGCCGCCAGCGCCTCCGCGCTCAGGGACATCGGATCCCGCTCGCCTCCGGCGGAACGTTGCAGCAGATCGTTGACCAGCAACGGCAAATCCTCGGTGCGGGATCTGAGCGGCGGCACGTGGATGGGAAATACGTTGAGGCGGTAGAACAAGTCCTCGCGAAAGTGTCCACTGCGAATGGACTTCTCCAGGTCCGAGTGGGTGGCGGCGACTACCCGCACGTCGGCCGTGAGGCTCTCGTTACTGCCCACCCGCTCGAAGGTGCGTTCCTGAAGCACCCTAAGCAGCTTCACCTGCATGTGCAGCGGCGTATCTCCGATTTCGTCCAGGAACAGAGTGCCGCCGGCGGCCATTTCGAATCGGCCTCGGCGCGAGCTGATGGCGCCGGTAAAGGCGCCTTTCTCATGACCGAACAGCTCACTTTCGAGCAAATCCCCGGGAATTGCCCCGCAGTTCACCGGTACGAATGGCTTGTAGC
>DATIPL010000144.1:0-2339 GCA_035471965.1 Gammaproteobacteria bacterium | reverse complement strand
TCGCCGGTTCAGTCAGCGAACTTTCATATCTGATTGACAAAACCCGGGGAGTGAAAGCTCTCCGGGTTTTTTCTTTCCGAGCTTCTCCGGCCGGCGTGTTCGGTTCTAGCCGGCGTTTCCGTCCGCAAGCTCGTCGATTATGGGGCACTCCGGACGATCGTCGCCGTGACAGTGATCGGCGAGATCGAGCACCGCCTGCTTCACGCTCTCGAGCTCGCGGATCCGGGCCTCGATCTCATCGGCGTGGGCGAGGGCGAGCTTCTTGACATCGGCGCTGGCCCGCTTCTTGTCCTGCCAAAGCGAAAGCAGCTTCTGGATGTCTTCGACGGAAAATCCGAGCTTGCGCGCTCGGGCGATGAATTTGAGCGTGCGCACGTCCGTGTCATTGAACTGCCGGTAACCATTCGCGGAACGCGCGGCGGGACGCACCAGTCCGATCTCTTCGTAAAAGCGGATGGTCTTTGGCCGCATGCCGGATTGACGTGATGCTTCCTGGATGCGCATTTAAATCTCCCGGTTTGGTCAACTGATTTTCGAATTGACTATGTAAAAGCTTCTCACAGTCCAATCCGCTTGAGTCTGAGCGCGTTGCCGATGACCGACACCGAGCTGATGCTCATTGCGGCGCTGGCGATCATGGGGCTCAGCAAAATTCCGATGAAAGGATAAAGCACGCCTGCGGCGACCGGAACGCCGAGGGCGTTGTAGATGAACGCAAAGAAAAGGTTCTGGCGTATGTTGCGCATGGTCCGCTGGCTCAAAAGACGCGCCCGGGCAATGCCGCGCAGATCACCTTTGACCAGGGTGACACCGGCGCTTTCGATGGCCACGTCCGAGCCCGTGCCCATGGCGATACCGACATCGGCAAGGGCCAGCGCTGGCGCGTCGTTGATGCCGTCTCCAGCCATGGCAACGACATGGCCTTGCGCCTTGAGCCGTTCCACCAGCTTCGACTTGTCCTGCGGCAGCACGCCGGCGTGGTACTCGTCGATATCGAGGGCCTCGGCCACGGCTTTGGCGGTGCCTTCGTGATCGCCCGTTGCCATGACCACGCGCACGCCGCTTTTGTGCAGGGTGCGAATGGCGTCGGCTGTGGTGGACTTGACCGGATCGGCGATACCGATAAGACCTGCAAGCGACTGGTCCACGGCCACGTGGATCACGGTCTGGCCTTTTTCCCGTAAGCGTGCGGCGGCATTCTGCGCTTCATCGGACACTTCCACGCCGGCGTCCTCGAGGGCGCGCTGGTTACCGATGAGCACGCGCCGGCTCCCGATCCGGCCACGCACCCCTTTGCCGGTATCGGAGTCGAAATTCTCCACCCGCCTCAGATCAACGCCGCGCTCATTGGCGAAGGCGACGACTGCCTCGGCCAGCGGGTGCTCGCTGACCCGCTCCACGCTCGCCGCGAGTTCCAGCAGCGCATTTTCGTCAAACGATTCGAAGGGCTCGATGGACTGCACCGCCGGCTTGCCTTCTGTAAGGGTGCCGGTCTTGTCGACGATCAGGGTGTCGACTTTTTCCAGGGTTTCCAGCGCTTCCGCGTTACGTATCAGCACACCGACGGAGGCGCCGCGGCCCACGCCCACCATCACCGAAACCGGAGTCGCCAGCCCAAGGGCACAGGGGCAGGCGATGATTAACACCGAAACCGCCGCCACCAGCGCGTGGGCGAAGGCGGGTGACGGACCGATGAAGGCCCAGGCCGCGAAACTGATCAGCGCGACCCCGATGACGGCGGGCACGAACCATCCGGCAACGGTGTCGGCGAGCTTCTGAATCGGCGCGCGGGAGCGGCCGGCGTCGGCCACCATCTGGGCGATGCGCGCAAGCAGGGTTTCCGAGCCGACGCGCCGCGCAATCATTTCGAAGCCGCCTTTGCCGTTGACGGTGCCGCCGGTGACGGCATCACCGGGACCTTTATCCACCGGAATGGGCTCGCCGGTGACCATCGACTCGTCGATGCTGGATCGCCCTTGCGCCACCTCGCCGTCCACCGGCACCTTGTCGCCCGGCCGCACCCGCAGCCGGTCGCCTTCGTGCACTTCCGACAGAGATATCTCTTCCTCGCTGCCATCCTCGCCGATCCGTATCGCGGTGTCCGGGGCGAGCTTCAAAAGACTTCGTATGGCATCGGAGGTCCGCGCCCGGGCCTTGAGCTCCAGCACCTGACCCAGCAGCACCAGGGTCACGATCACCGCCGCCGCTTCGAAATAAAGCGGCGCGCGGCCGTGGATCTTGAATGCTTCGGGCAACAGATCGGGCAACAGCAGCGCCACCATGCTGAACAGGTACGCGGCTCCGGTGCCAATGCCGATTAACGTGAACATATTGAGATT
>DATIPL010000143.1:0-1562 GCA_035471965.1 Gammaproteobacteria bacterium | reverse complement strand
GAAGACCAGCGAGGCGACTACGGCGGAAGCGATGGTCAGCGCCAGGTCGGCAAAGAGCTGTCCTGCCTCGTCCTCGAGGAACACCACCGGCAGGAAGATGGCGACGGTGGTCGCGGTGGAAGCGAGCAGTGCGCCCCACACCTGGGTCGGGCCCTTGAGCGCGGCCGCGTCCCCGGGCTCGCCTCTCTCTCTCAATCGGACGATGTTCTCCAGCACCACGATGGCCGCGTCCAGAGTCATGCCGACGGCGAAGGCGAGGCCCGCCAGCGAGATGACGTTCAGGGTGCGACCGGAGGAGTCGAGAACCAGAAAGGCGGAAAATATCGACGCCGGTATGGCGATGGCGACGATCAAGGTAGCGCGGAACTTGCGCAGAAACCACCACAGCACGGCCACGGCGAGACAAATCCCCAGCGCCAGGTTGCTGCTGAGCATCTCGATTGAGCGGTAGATGTACACGGTCTCGTCGTACACCTGCTCGAAGGACAGCTTGGCCCGCTTGAGCGGTCCGTCACGAAGCTCTGCCGCAGCCTGCTGGAGTCCTTTCATCACGTCGAGCACGTTGACCCCGATCTCGCGGTGAGCGTTGACGGCCATCGCGTGCTCGCCCTTGGTGATGACGAAGCTCTTGCGGTCGACCATGCGCACGTCGATGTCGGCGATGTCTCTCAGCATCACCGGTCGCCCTTCCCGCCATTCGAGCACCAGCTCCCCCAGCTGCTTGGCGTCGAAAGCACCGGTGAAACGCAAGGTGAAGCGTCGCTTGCCGACGTTCGCCTCTCCTGCGGAGACATCCTCGTTACGCCCGGCCAGGATTGCGGCCTGCGGCAGCTCGACCCCGAGACTCGCCGCTCTGTAGGGGTCGAAGGTGATGCGCACCTCGCGCTCGCGTCCGCCGCGAACCTCTGAAAGCGCGACTCCGGGGACCCGCTCGAAGCGCGTCTGGATCACTTCCTCGACGTAATCCTGATAACTCTGAATGTCGCGGGAATTGCCGTCTATGGCCTTGATAATGAACCAGGCGACGGCGCGGGAGCGCCCGCCCACGGTGCTGATGACCGGCTCGTCGGCGTCGTCGGGATAGCGCGCCACCCGGTTCAGTCGATTCAGCACTTCCAGCAGGCCGCGTCCCAAATCCTGCCCGATGGCAAAGCTGATGGTGATCTCTCCCTGGCCGCGCTGTGCCTTGGAGAGCATCTCGGTCATCCCCGGCAGTCCCCGCAGGACCTTCTCCTGGGGCTCGATGATTTCCGCCTCCACTTCCTCGGGAGCGGCCGCGCGCCACGCGGTGCGGATGGTGATCTCCGGTTTCTCCACCTCCGGCGTCAGCTGGACCGGCAAACGCTCCAGGCTCAAAGCGCCGAACAGAATCACCAGCAGCACCGCCACCAGGGTGGCCACCGGATTGGAAAGCGCCGCCTTGGTCCAGCCCATCTATTGCGCCCCGCCCGGATTGAGGACCATGACCTTCTGGCCCGGTCGCAGCCGCTCTCCGCCGCGGATCACCACCC
The DNA here is from genome assembly GCA_035471965.1 of Gammaproteobacteria bacterium. Classification (GTDB taxonomy): domain Bacteria; phylum Pseudomonadota; class Gammaproteobacteria; order HK1; family HK1; genus CAMYJH01. The sequence continues at coordinate 51 of DATIPL010000143.1, read as the reverse complement.
GGTCACCCGGGCTGATGCCGCTCACCTCGATCAGATCGCCAGAGGCGATGC
>DATIPL010000142.1:0-3889 GCA_035471965.1 Gammaproteobacteria bacterium | reverse complement strand
CTTTCGACCAGCAGGTCCGCAGCCTGCTCCGGGGCGAGGCCCCCGACGGCGTCGTCTATTCGGACGGGCCGCTCGAACCCGGGGATATCGGCCTCGAGCTTGCCCGGGAGCTGCGGGAAGGCGGTCCCTGGGGTCAGGGCTTTCCGGAGCCGGTGTTCGACGGTGAGTTCGAGGTCCTGGATCGGCGCATCGTCGGCGAGCGGCACCTGAAGCTCAGACTCGCCTTTCCCGGCACCTCCCGGCCGCTGGAAGCCATCGCCTTCAATACCGTGGACAGCGACTGGCCTGACCATGCGCGGCGGATAAGTATTGCCTACCGTCTGGACGTGAACGTCTATCGCGGTATCGAACGCCCCCAGCTCGTGGTCGAGCACCTGGAATGCTGCTGATGCGAAATCCGGAAATCCCCCACCGCGCCGGCGGCCTGCCCAGCACGCTCGAGCTGTAGTACCATCCCCGCCCTTTCGGGGCATACGCATCGATCGTATCGGAATTGCCATGCTGGAATTGAATCCGGAATTCGAACGCGTCAAGGACATGCAGGAGCGCGTGGGTGCTCTTAGGGGGTATCTTTGACTTCGATACGCGGCGGGAGCGCCTGGAAGAAGTCAATCGCGAGCTCGAGGATCCCGATCTCTGGAGCGACCCCGAACACGCGCAGCGGCTCGGCAGGGAACGCGCCGAGCTCGAGAACATCGTCGCCACCATTCTCAACCTGACCTCCAAGCTCGAGGACTCCCGCGGCCTGCTGGAGCTCGCCAACGAAGAGCAGGACGCCGAGACCGCGGACTCGGTAAAGAAGGATCTGGACCAGCTGGAAAGCGAGCTCGAGCGGCTCGAGTTTCGCAGAATGTTCTCGGGCGAGATGGATGCCGCCAACGCCTTCGTCGATATCCAGGCCGGCTCCGGCGGCACCGAGGCCCAGGACTGGGCAGAGATGCTTTTACGCATGTACCTTCGCTGGGGGGAACGTCGCGGATTCCGGACCGAGCTCATCGAGGCCTCTGCGGGCGAAGTGGCCGGGATCAAGAGCGCAACGGTGAGGTTCGAGGGCGATCACGCCTACGGCTGGCTCAGAACCGAAACCGGCGTGCACAGGCTGGTGCGCAAGTCCCCCTTCGACTCGGGAAACCGGAGGCATACTTCGTTCGCCGCCGTGTTCGTCTCCCCTGAGGTGGACGAGAGTATCGACGTCGAAATCAACCCGGCGGAATTGCGCATCGACGTCTACCGGGCGAGCGGCGCAGGTGGCCAGCACGTCAACCGCACGGAATCGGCGGTGCGTATCACCCATCTGCCGACGAACATCGTTGTCCAATGCCAGAATGATCGCTCCCAGCACAAAAACAAGGCCACGGCGATGAAGCAGCTCAAGGCGAAACTCTATGAGCTCGAGCTGCAAAAGCGCCGCGAGCAGCAGCAGAGCGTGGAGGACTCGAAATCGGACATCGGCTGGGGCAGCCAGATCCGTTCCTACGTGCTGGATCAATCGCGGATAAAAGATCTACGCACGGGACTCGAAACCGGAAACACTCAGGCCGTGCTCGACGGTGATCTGGATCGGTTCGTCGAGGCGAGTCTGAAGGCGGGAGTGTAGAACCGTCGAATGTCGTATATCGTATATCGAATATCGGGAAGGACAGCTCGATATCCCGATAGACCATGGAGGGTACATCATGAAAGTATTTCGCTTCGAACAGCTGGAGGTCTGGCAGGCAGCGCACGCTCTGGTGCTCGAGATTTATCGTTACTCTCTCGGACTGCCACCAGATGAGCGTTTCGGACTCGTGGGTCAGATGCGGCGAGCTGCCGTATCTGTCCCGGCGAATATTGCCGAAGGTTTCAAGCGAAGAAGGCCAAAGGACAAGGCACGTTTTTACAATATATCCCAGGCATCCCTAGAGGAACTCAGATACTACCTCATACTCTGTCAGGATCTCGGTTATCTACGAAAGGCGCACAAGGTATCGAATCAAACCACGCGAATCGCGCAGATGCTGACGAAACTCATTAACGCGACCCGAAACGAAATGTCATGAATACAGTTTCATTAGCGACTGTGAATGCCAAATTCCCGATATTCGATATTCGATATTCGAGTTATGACTGACGAAACTTCCGAAGCCTCCCAACGGCGCGAAAAGCTTGCCGAGCTTCGCAAGCGCGGCAACCCCTATCCCAACGACTTCCGCCGCAATGCGGTGGCGGCGGAGGTCTGCGCGCAGCACGATTCGAAGGATGCCGCCGTGCTGGAGGAGGAGAAGCCGGAAGTGGCCATTGCCGGCAGGATGATGACCCGTCGGATCATGGGCAAGGCGTCGTTCGCCCATCTTCAGGACGTTTCCGGGAAAATCCAGATCTACGTCCGCCGGGACGACCTTCCGGAAGGCGCCTACGCGGAGTTCAAGCAGTGGAACCTGGGCGACATTCTCGGCGTCGAGGGTTTCGTCTTCAAAACCAGGACCGGCGAGCTGTCGGTTCACGCATCGAGCATTCGACTTCTGGTCAAGTCACTGATGCCTCTGCCGGAAAAATTTCATGGTCTCGCCGATCTGGAGACCCGTTACCGTCAGCGCTACGTGGACCTGATCGTCAACGAGGATACGCGGCGTACGTTCCGCACGCGGGCAAGAGTCACTGATTACCTGAGAAAATTTTTCAATCAGCGCGATTATCTCGAAGTCGAGACGCCGATGATGCAGGTCATTCCGGGAGGCGCGGTGGCGCGGCCGTTCAAGACCCACCACAACGTCCTCGACATGGACCTTTACTTACGCATTGCACCGGAACTCTTTCTCAAGCGGCTGGTTGTGGGCGGATTCGAGCGCGTGTACGAGATCAACCGGAATTTCCGCAACGAGGGCGTTTCCACTCAGCACAACCCCGAGTTCACCATGCTGGAGTTTTACGGCGCCTATCAGGATTTCAACGACTACATGGATTTGACCGAGGAGATGATGCGGGGTCTTGCCAAGGAGCTGACGGGCAGCACCGAGATCAGTTACCAGGGCGAGCGCATCGATTTCGATCCGGCCTTCGAACGGCTCACCGTGCGCGAGGCGATCCTCAAACATAATCCCGGGATCAAGGGCGCGGATCTGGACGATGACGAGAAGTGTCTCGCCGTGGCGAAAAAGCTCGGCATCGATCCGGAGGATACGTGGGGGCGGGGCAAGCTCTGGGTCGAAGTCTTCGAAAAGACCGTCGAGGACAACCTCAAGTCGCCCACTTTCATCACCGCGTATCCTACCGAGGTGTCGCCACTTTCCCGGCGCAACGATGAAGATGCCTTCGTCACCGATCGTTTCGAGTTTTTCGTTGGCGGAAGAGAGATCGCCAACGGCTTCTCGGAGCTGAACGATCCGGAAGACCAGGCAGAGCGATTCCGCAATCAGGTCCGTGCCAAAGAAGCTGGAGACCTCGAAGCCATGCATTTTGACGAGGACTACATACGCTCGCTCGAATACGGCATGCCGCCGACTGCCGGCGAGGGCGTGGGAATCGACCGCCTGGTCATGCTGTTCACCGATTCCCCTTCCATCCGGGATGTGCTGCTGTTCCCCTACATGCGACCGGAAACCGGCTCGGTCGGGGATTCAAGCAAGGAAAACGATGAGTACTGAAGCAACACAACTCGAAGCGCTTCTCGTCCAGCCGGAACTTCGCTGGCAGGATGCCTCCGCCAACCGGGGCCACCTGGAACAGCTGGTCGCCGGGGGATACGCCTCGGCGCGTGGTGCCGACTCCAGTCAGGCTCGCCTGATCGTATTGCCGGAAACGTTTACCACCAGTTTTCTCGGAGACCAGGGCATGGCGCCCGAATCCATGGATGGCGAGACTGTGCCGTGGATGAAGGGAATCGCCGAGCGTTATGACGCGGCCATCGCGG
>DATIPL010000141.1:0-6349 GCA_035471965.1 Gammaproteobacteria bacterium | reverse complement strand
GCCGAGGCGATTGCCGACATTGCGGTAAATGCGCGGATGTGACCGACCCGCCGCACCAGCAGGGGGCTGAGGAAACATCCGGCGGCAAAGCCGAGGTAATAGACCGAACCGAGAATTCCGATGTCGAGGGTCGAAAACGCTTCCAGCTGGGCCCGAACCGGCAACAGCGTGCCCTGGAGCCCATTACCGGTAAGCAGTATGGCTACGCTCAGCAGAAGCGCAGCGACCGGGGCAATGCTTCTTGTCATGAGTTACCGGCAGGTCGTCGCACGCCATGAAACGGGCGCACTTTCTTTTTTTGTTTCAAAGAGTGTCACGCCGCTTCCGGCGACGCGCCGGGACGCTCGAACTCACGGAGCATTTCCCGCTCACGATCCTTTGCGCACTCCATCGCGCGGCGCTTTACCGGCCCGAAGCCGCGAATATGCTCGGGTATGCTGGCAACTTCCACCGCCAGCCCGTGATTGTGCGGGCCAAGACCCGTAAGCAGCGTCGCAACGGTGATTTCATACTCTTCAATCAGCCCCCGCTCGCGTTGTCGCTCTTCGCTGAATCCGAACATGTCGAGAGGCGTTCCGCGCAGCCGCCGCATTTTGGCGAGCAATCGAAACGCCCGAAGAATCCACGGGCCGTAACGCCGTTTCTTCGGCTCGCCGGTGGCGGGATCAATCTTCGCCAGAAGCGGCGGCGCGAGGTGAAACTCGAGCCGGTAGTCGCCCTCGAACTGGCTGTTGAGGTTTTCGGCGAACTCGCCGCTGGTGTATAAACGCGCGACTTCGTATTCATCCTTGTAGGCAAGCAGCTTGAAATAATAGCGGGCGACTGCCCGGGCCAGCTCTGAATGGCCTTTGACCTTCTCCGCTTCCACTCTCCTGACCTCCGCCACCAGGCTGCGATAGCGATGAGCGTAATCCGAATCCTGGTACGCGGTGAGAAACGCGGCGCGATGCTCGATGATTTCGTCCAGGCTCTGCAGCCGCACCGGCGCGCTCACGAGCTTGCCGGGGAAGGCGATCTCGTTGACCCGGTCAAGGTCCGTCGCGGCACGCCGCCCCCAGAGAAATGCCTGCCTGTTCATCTCCACCGCGACACCGTTGATCTCGATGGCGCGATCGATACTGGCCGAGGAAAGCGGCACCAGCCCCTTCTGATAGGCATAGCCGAGCATCAACAGGTTGGTGGCGATGGCGTCGCCCATGAGTGCGCTGGCAAGACGCGTCGCCTCGACGAAATCGACATCGCCGCCATCCACGGCCGACTGTATGGCGAACCTGAGCGAGTCGCCGGGAAATGCGAGATCCGGATTGCGTGTGAAATCGCCGGTCATGGTCTGGTGGGCGTTCACCACCGCCCGGGTGCGTCCCGGCCGCATGCTGGTCAGCGCATCGCGGCCTCCGGCCACCAGGATGTCGCAGCCGAGCAGAAGGTCGGCCGCGCCTGCGGCGATGCGGGTGGCGGTGATTTCGTCCGGCGCTTCCGCGATACGCACGTGACTCACCACGGCGCCGCCTTTCTGCGCCAAGCCCGTCTGGTCGAGGATGGAGCAGCCCTTGCTCTCGAGATGGGCGGCCATGCCGAGAAGGGCGCCGATGGTGATGACGCCGGTGCCGCCGACGCCGGTCACGACGATATTGAAGGGCTGTTCGAGCGGCGGGGTCGCAGGCTCCGGCACGGGCGGGAATCGCGTGTCACCGCCTGTCCGTGCGCCGAGACCTTTTCTCGGCCGTCCACCGTGAACGGTGACGAAGCTGGGGCAGAAACCATTGAGACAGGAATAGTCCTTATTGCAGGCAGACTGATCAATGGCGCGCTTGCGGCCGAGCTCGGTTTCGAGCGGGACCACGGCAACACAGTTCGACTTCACACCGCAGTCCCCACAACCCTCACATACCAGATCGTTGATGAACACGCGCAGCGGGGGATCGGGGTACTTTCCGCGCTTTCTGCGGCGCCGCTTTTCCGCCGCGCAGGTCTGGTCGTAGACCAGCACCGTGACCCCTTCGATTTCGCGAAGCTCGCGCTGCACGGCGTCGAGCGCATCGCGATGGTGCACGCTCACGCCGGGAGCGAGGTCGGCCCTGCCCCGGTATTTCTCCGGCTCATCGCTGACCACGACGATGCGCCTCGCGCCTTCCGAATGCATCTGCCGGGTGATTCGGTCCACGGTCAGCGGCCCGTCCATGGGCTGACCCCCGGTCATCGCTACGGCGTCGTTGTAGAGGATCTTGAAAGTGATGTTCGTATCTGCCGCGATGGCGGCGCGGATCGCCATCACGCCTGAATGAAAATAGGTGCCGTCGCCCACGTTTTGAAACATGTGCCTGCGCCTGCTGAACGGCGCCTCGCCGATCCAGCTCGCCCCCTCGGCCCCCATCTGGGTGTAGCGGGCGGTGTTCCGGTCCATGAACTGCGCCAGATAGTGACAACCGATGCCGGCCAGCGCGCGGCTGCCGTCGGGAACCCGGGTGGAGGTGCTGTGGGGACAGCCGGCGCAGAAATAGGGAGTACGCTGAATCGACGATGGCGGCGGCGAAGGCCCATCGACGAGCGAGCGCATGACGGAAACGCGTGCCGCAACGGTTTCGTCGCCGGCGCGCGCAATCAGGCGCTCTCCCAAGGCCACCGCGATACGATTACTGTCCAGGCGGCCCGCAGATGGAAATAGCCAGTCGCCCTTTTCGTCCCGCTTGCCGACGATGGCGGGCGCGCTCTGGCGTCCGTACATCAACTCTTTGAGCTGGGTTTCGAGCAGCGCGCGTTTTTCCTCGACAACGATGACGAGGTCGAGATCCCGGCAGAAGCTCACAGCGCCCTCCGGCTCCAGCGGGAAGGGCATTGCGACCTTATACAGCTTCAGGCCCAGTCGAGCGGCGATGTTCTCGTCCACTCCGATGTCGGCCAGCGCCTGGCGCACGTCCAGGTAAGACTTTCCGCAGGTGACGATACCGACGCGGGGGCTCGGACTGTCCCAGATCAGCTGATCCAGTCCGTTGGCACGGCAGAAGGCTTTGGCTGCGTCGAGCTTGTACTCGTGCAGACGCGCCTCCTGCTCCTGAGGCGTGTCCGGCCAGCGGATGTTCAGGCCTTCCTCCGGCATAGCGCAGTCGACCGGTAAGGTCACCTGCACCCGATCGGTTTCCACTTCGATGGACGCCGCGGACTCCACCGTATCGTGAACGCACTTGATCGCCACCCAGCAGCCCGAGTAACGCGACAGGGCGATCCCGTAAAGTCCGTAATCAAGAATTTCCTGCACGCCGGCGGGATTCAGCACCGGTATGTATGCGTCCACCATGGCGTACTCGCTGTGATGCGAGGTGGTCGACGATTCGCAGGTGTGATCGTCGCCGAGCAGCGCAATGACGCCGCCCAGCGGCGATGTGCCGGCGAGGTTGGCGTGGCGAAAGGCGTCACCGGATCGATCCACGCCGGGACCTTTCCCATACCAGATGGAGAAAACGCCATCGAAGGCGCCCTCGCCATTGAGCTCCGCCTGCTGCGTTCCCCAGCATGCGGTGGCAGCCAGGTCCTCGTTTACCCCGGGCTGAAAACGTACCTGATGCTCATCCAGAAGGTGTTTCGCACGTAACAGCTGCTGGTCGTAGCCGCCGAGTGGCGAGCCACGGTAGCCGCTGATGTAGCCGGCAGTATTGTGGCCGGCAGCCGCGTCCCGCCGCCGCTGCATCAGCGGCAGTCGAACGAGCGCCTGGATGCCGGTGAGAAATACGCGTCCGGATTCCAGCACGTATTTGTCGTTCAAGGAGACGTCGCGCAGGACGGGGGACTTGCCGTCGGATCGGTCGTTCATTTGCCGGTCGTTAATTATTCCGTTCGCCCCGAGGTCGGGTAACGGGTGACTCGTAACAGGTTGAACACTGCTCGCGATCGGTGATCAGCGACGGATGCGCAAAATCGGGCGAGTACCGGTGCCCACGACGCGCATCGCTCATCACCAATCACTGCTTTCCGGGAAATAGCAGCGTCCGGCCCGAAATCATTCCAGACCCGCCGACTTCAGATACTTCGGATTATTGACTCGCAGGCGCGCAATCACCTGAGCTTTCAGCAGCGCGCGCACGCCTTGGGCACAGGCACCATCCATCATCCCGCTGCGGATATCTTTCGCAAGGCGCTTGTTCAGCGCCGTCACTTTCTCTTTCATGCTGTTTCCCGATTCACTGACGGTGGTGTCGCCGTAAAGCTGAGTCAGCATGCGAAGCTCATCGCGGAGATCCGGCTCCCCCCGCTCGAGCTCCCGCGCGGCGATGGCCATGGCCTTCGCCACCATCAGCGCTTGGTAGCGCTGTTCCTTGGCTATTCCCGGCAGCAGGTGCTGGCGCAAAACCTTCTCCGCAACCCGAAGCAGTTCAGCGCCGTCGGGAGCGATGTTCATGCGCTCTGTCTTCCAGCAATCCTGTCGATCTGCATCAGAGCGTCCATCTCCATCTCGGACACCAGTCGCCCGGTCAGAGCGAGCTCCAGGGACTCCTCCTCCCCCGACAGATGACGTTCCGCCTGCTGCAACGCAATCACCGCCCATCGAACCGCGGCCATCACCTCCCAGTACGATACCGCGTCCTCGTCGATGGATGCGCCCGATGCGCGCTCGTAGCCGCGGTAAAACGCGTCGCGGCTGCCCATGCCCCCGGCTTCGCGGTCGGGGCGTCCAAAGCGCCAGCAGCGGGCGCAGAACCATCCGATGTCCTCGTGAAAATCGCTCCACGCCGCGAACTCCCAGTCGAGAATTCCGGTCAGTTTTCCGCCGTCCACCATATAGTTGCCGGTGCGGTAATCGCTGTGGCAGAGGACAATATCCACGTTCTCGGGCTGGTTACGCTCCAGCCAGTTCAGGCACCACTCCAGCGCCGGCTGGGGCGAGCTCATCGCGTCCAGGTAGCGGCGATAAAGGTTGACGCGATTGAGCGCCGGCGCATAACCGCACTCCGGGAGGAACCCGAGCCCGGGACTTCCCGGGCGAATGGCGTGCAGCCTGGCGAGCTCCTCGCCGAGCCGCTCGACCAGTGCCTCCCGGGCGGCTTCCAACCCCGGGTCTCGAACCAGCTTGTGGCCGGTGGCGACGCCGGGAACCCGGCGCATGACGAAAAAAGTTCGGCCGATAATCGATGGATCCTCGCAGAGCCAGAGTGGCTCGGGAACGGTGACGCCCGCGGCGTGAACCACTTTGAGTACGGCAAACTCCTCGCTTCGCGACAGGCTGGTCTGCACCCCGGAAGTCGCGTCGGTGCGCAAGACCAGGGCGTGCCGCCCGGAGTCGGCTCCTCCCTCCACCTCGATGTCGACGGCGTAGTTTTCCTGAATGGCGCCGCCGCTCAGGAGCCGCATGTCACGGATCTCCAGTCGCGCGCAGTCACTTACGCCTGCAAGAAACTCGCCCACCGCGTAGACCATCTCCTTGCCGAGATGGGAAGCCTGGCTGCCTCCGTTCAGCCCCATGACCAGAAATCCGCGCCCAGCTTCATCAGGTGTCGCGACAACACCATCTTGTGAACCTCCGAGGCGCCGTCGACCAGGCGAGCCTGACGCGCATATCGGTAGATCCACTCCAGTACCGTGTCGCGGGAATAGCCCCGCGCCCCGCAAAGCTGGACCGCCGTATCCACGGCCTTGTGCAGGATGTCGGCGACAGCCACCTTGGCCATGGACACCTCCTTGCGGGCGAAATCCCCCTGGTCCAGCTTCCACGCCGCGTGCATGGTGAGCAGTCGTCCAACCTGAATCTCCATCGCGGCTTCGCCCAGCAACCACTGGACGCTCTCTCGCTCGGCGAGCTTGGTTCCGAATGCCTGGCGCTCCTGGACGTAAGCGGTCGCGATTTCCAGCGAGCGCTTGGCAAGCCCGAGCCAGCGCATGCAGTGGGTGAGACGGGCCGTGCCCAGCCGGATCTGGGTGAACTTGAGCCCTGCGCCGATGTCCATGAGTCGGTTCTCGTCCGGGATCTCCAGCCCGTCGAATCTGAGCTCGCAGTGTCCCCCGTGCTCCTCCGGACCCATGACGGGAATGCGCCGCACCAGCTCCCATCCGGGGTCGTCGCGGTGAAACAAGAACGCGGTAAGGCCTTTACGCGGGTCGTCGGAGGTCCGGGCAACCAGGATGAAGTGCTCGGCGACGCCGGCACCGGTGATGAACCACTTGTCCCCATGAATCACCCATTTCTCGCCCTTGCGCGTTGCCGTTGTAAGCATCATGCCTGCGGGATCGGATCCGGATCCGGGATGCGGCTCTGTCATGACTATGGCGGAGCGAACCTTGCCGTCGACGATGGGCTGGAGCCAGCGCGTCTTCTGCGCCTCGGTCGCGACCTTTTCCAGCACCAGCATGTTGCCATCGT
>DATIPL010000140.1:0-2616 GCA_035471965.1 Gammaproteobacteria bacterium | reverse complement strand
AGGGCATCTGTAGCGGCATCACCTGCTCCAGCGGATTGAAGGGCGCGAGCCAGCCGGGCATCAGGGCGATCACCACCCAGAACACGATGATGCCGGCCCCGACCATGCCGACCACGCTCTCGCGCAGCAGCAGCACGGCGTCGATCAACCGCCCAACGCCGCGCCACAATCGCCGGAAGAACCGGGTTGCCGCGGATTCGTCGCTGGGAGCGCCGAGAATTTGCTCTGACATTTCGCTTTCCCCCTTAGCTGAAGCGAATCCGCGGATTGAGGTAGGTGTATCCGATGTCGGCCAGGGTCTGGGTCCCCACGGCCACGAAGACCGCCACCATGGCGCAGGCCTCGATCATGAAGATATCGCTGGTGAGCGATGCTTCCAGCAGCAGCGCGCCGAAACCCTTATAGGCGAAGGCGAACTCCACCACGATGACGCCGGACAGCAGCCAGTTGATCTGCAGCATGATCACGGTGAAAGGCGCAATCAGCGCATTTCTGAGGGCGTGTTTGAGGATCACCTTTCGGTAAGGCAGTCCCTTGAGCACCGCGGTGCGTATGTAGTGGGTGGTCATGACTTCAGCCATGGATGCCCGGGTCATTCGGGCGACATAGCCGAAGTCGTAAATCACCAGAACCATGACCGGCAGGATCAGCTCAGTGAAATTGAATCCGTCGGACATGCTGCTGGTGCCGGGAAGCAGCTTCCACCAGAAGACGAAAATGGTGGAGAGAAAAACGGCGCTGGCAAACTCGGGCACCGAGGTGGTGATGATGCTGGTGACGGAGATTGAGCGGTCCAGCTTGGAGCCTTCCTTCATGCCGGCGAGAATCCCGAGGATGAGGGAAATCGGAATCATCACGGCGAATGTCCAGAAGCCCAGAATCGCCGTGTTCCACAAGCGGGGCCAGAGAATCTCGGAGACCGGCGTTCTGAAGCGGATGGACTCGCCGAAGTCCCCGGTAACGAAGTTGCCCAGCCATCTTAGGTAACGTTCATAGATGGGATCCAAGTATCCGTGTTGCTGTAACCAGATGTCCCGCTGCTCCTCGGACGAGTACGGTCCCAGCACCATGGTGGCAACGCCTCTGACGTCGATCTCCAGCAGCAGGAACAGGAGCACCGACACCACGAACATGGTGAGCAGCATGAACCCGATGCGCTTCAGGATGAATACGAGCATGGAACGGCTCCTCCCCCGCTAGACGCGACTAGAACCCCCGGTCATTCCAAGAACATGCTTTAAGCTCGACTGCGCCACAGCGCGTTCCGTGCCAGCCCGAAGGGAGCAGGTACCGCCCGGCATGGAACAGACCGGGGAGGCGCAAAAGCGCCTCCGCGTTGCCCGTTCGTTACGACTTAGCCGACCGAAACGTCGTTGAGCTGATGGTACACGGTGGGATGCATCTTGAAGCCATGCACCTTGGTGCTGCCGGCCGTGAACACGGACCGCCATAGCGGCTGCGAGATCACCGCGTCTCCCTGCAAAATTCTCTCCACCTTTTCCATCTTCTTCTTGCGCTCCGCGACGTCCAGCGTCGCGCCGGCGTCGTCCAGCGCCTTGTCGAACTCCGGATTGCTGTACTTGCTTTCGTTCCAGGGCACGCCGGAGCGGTAGCCCAGGTCGAGCACCATGACGCCCAGAGGGCGGTGGGTCCAGCCGGTCATGCCAAAGGGGGTCTTGTCCCAGATCTTCCAGTATTGACTGCCCGGCATGACGTTGATCTTGACGTCAATGCCGGCGGCCTTCCACATCTCCACCATGGCCTGAACCGCGTCGACTTCCCACTTCTGGTCGTTGTTGGTGTCGATGGACAGCTCGCCCTTGTGTCCGGATTCCTTGTACAGCTTCCGGGCCTTTTCCAGATCCTGCTTCAGCGCCGGCAGCTTGAAGTATTCCGGATGAATCGGAGCCACATGGTGATCCTCGGCCGGTGCGCCTCGTCCGCGGTAGGCGAGCTCCAGCACCTTGGCGTGGTCGACGGAGGCCTGGATCGCCTGGCGCAGCTTTCGGTTGGTGAACGGCGCCTGGTCCACGCGCATGCGGGCGACGGCCGTTTGTGCGGTGACGGCCTCGAACAACTGCACGTTGGGAATAGCCTTGATGACGTCCAGCTGGTCAACGAACATCTCGTAGATGAGATCCGCCTGACCGGAGGCGAGCGCGCCGACGTGGGCGCCTTTGTCGTCGCCGAGGTCGATGTACTGGATGGAGTCCAGGCTCACGTCGCCGCCCCAGTAGCTGCCGCGCTTCTTCAGCACCGCCTTCTCGCCGATGCGGAATTCGGTCAGCTCGTAGGGACCGGTGCCGATGGGGTTCTTGCTCAGATCCCCGCCCATTTCCTCGAATTTCCGGTGGACGATGGCGGTGGGATAGTTGTAGAAGTTCTCCGGAATGGAAAGCTGTGGACGATTCAGGTTGAGGCGGACGGTGTGCGAATCGACCTTCTCCACCGCGCCCGATTTCATCTTCTTCGTCGTCTTGCCGTCTGACCCCACCATCTCTTCCACCATGGCGGCAAAAAGGCCGATGTTGGAGGAGCCCGTGTCCGGGTTCAGCCAGCGCTCGATGTTGAAGACCACATCGTCAGCATTGAAATCGTCGCCGTTGGACCACTTGA